>JBKKAO010000389.1:0-2551 GCA_046714645.1 Burkholderiales bacterium
CGTGGAGCGCTTCGCCAACGCGGAGGCGATCGCGCATTTGAATCGAGGATTGAAAACACTCGAAGCATCGCCGGCTTGAAAAGAGCGCGATCAAAGGGAACTCCTCCTTCAAATAAACCTGGGGACCGCCCTGGGTGCGTCGAAGGGTTACACGCCGCCGGAAGTCGGGCACGCCTTTGCGCGGGCCCGCGAGTTGTGCGAAGGCGTTGGAGAAATGCCGCAGATGCTCTCCGTCCTGTTCGGATTGTGGTCCTACTACATCATGCGGGCGGAGTATCGTGCCAGCGGTGAGATCGATGAACAAATCCTCGATCTGGCGAGGCGGTCTGGCGACTCCAGCGCCTTGGTGGTGGGTCACCAATCGACCTGTGGTACTGCGTTGTTTGTTGGCGATTTCCAGCGTGCGCTTGAGCATGCGGACGCGGGATGGGCGGCCTACGATCGTGATCGCCATAAGAACCTTGCGATGACTCTTGCCTACGACCCGGGCGCGGTGTGTCTTGATTTGGGTGCCGGGGCTCAACTGATCATGGGCTATCCCGATCAGTCAGTTCGCAGACATGCGATGGCGATGGAGTTCGCCGAAGCACTTCGGCACCCTGTCAATTTGGCGACGGTCGTGGTTCATGCGGCGTTTGTGGCTTGTCTGCGCGAGGATGTCCACGCGACGCTCGAATATGCCCGCGAGGTGATCGCCTATTGCAAGGAAAAGGGGATTCTGATCCGCCAGATAGAAGGCGAAATACTGGAGGGTTGGGCGCTTGCCGAGTTGGGCGATACGGCCCGTGGAATTCCGCAAATAGAGGCAGGTATCCATGTCTGGCGGCAGTTGGGTGCGCAGATCGCCAATCCTTGGTATTTTGCCTGTCTCGCACGCGCCTTCGCGAAGGCCGGGAGGATGGACGATGCGCGGGAATCCATCAAACGGGCATTTGACGCCACGAACCACAGCGGTGAGCGTCTTTGGGAAGCCGAGTTGTCCCGGATCGAGGGCGATCTGTGGCTCGCCTCGAACGGCTCCGACGTGGAAGCCGAAGTAAGCTACCGAAAAGCCATCGAAGTTGCCACGGAACTCAAGGCAAAGCTCTGGGAACTGCGTGCCGTGACAGCCCTTGCCAAGCTGTGGCAGCGCCAAGGTAAAAAGCAGGAAGCCGGAGCGTTGCTGCAACCGATCTGCGACTGGTTCACCGAGGGTTTCGACACCAAGGATCTTAAGGACGCCCAGTTACTAATCGCCGAACTGTCGCATTGACTTGCGGTACGAGGCGAGACGTAAACTAAAGAAAGGCGATCCCAAGCCTCTCCTTTGCTGTGAAAGCAAAGTTTTCGATGATCGGTGATCGCCTTACACAACGATGTGATCTAAGATCGCCTTCGCATACGTAAGGAGGTTTCATGAGTCAGGCAACGATTACCAGTAAAGGGCAAACGACGATTCCCCGGGAGATTCGCGAGCGGTTCAATCTTCAGCCCGGCGACAAGATTATGTTCTTCGTGAATGACGCGGGCCGAATTGAGATTCAGCCCATGGTGGATATCACGGCGGTAAAAGGGGTGCTCAAGCGCGCTCACGCCAAACCGGTAACGGTGGAACAGATGGCGGAAGCTCCTCGCCTGGCAGCTCGGGCTCGATTCAAACGCAGCGCTAAATGATCGGACTGGACACCAATGTCGTTGTGCGTTATTTGACGCAAGACGATCCCCTGCAATGTCGCGCGGTGAATGAACTCTTCGAGCGAGCAGCGAGAAAAGAGGAACCGATGTTTCGCATCAACGCGATTGTCATTGCGGAAGTCGTTTGGGTACTCGATAGCGTATACGAATACTCCCGAGGTGACATCGCGCACGCTCTCACTTTACTGCTCACCGTGCGCCAACTCGAAGTTGAGGTCCGGCAAACGGTGAAGGCGGCGTTGGACGCTTACGCGGCTGGCGGTGCGGACTTTGCGGACTACATGATCGGCATGCTTAACCGCGCGGCGGGCTGCGAAACCACGCTGACCTTCGACAAGAGAGCGGCCGTCGTGAGCGGGTTCGCTCAAGTACCGATCAAGCGCTAGGCAGTAGCCTGGGTATCCACTAGATGAAACCGCAGCCGATCCGATGAACCCCGTTTACGAATGGTTGAGATCCCTGGGGTTGGAGCAGTGGGCCGAAGTCTTCGAGCGGGAACAAATTGATCTGGACGCGGCCCGCCAACTCACGGACTCAGAACTCAAGGAACTAGGACTGCCCATTGGCCAGCGGTTGAAACTCAAGGCGGCGTAGCAGACCTTAATACCCCGAACGAGACGGCGCCGTCTAAGCACTTTTCAGGCTCGATGTTGCAGGCAGCGCCCTTGCCGCCACCAGCGGCCGAGCGCCGCCAACTCACCATTCTGTTCTGCGACTTGGTGGGCTCCACAGCGCTTTCTCAGCAACTTGCTCCCGAGCGTTTGCGCGAATTGATGCAGGCCTACCAACAAGCCTGCCGCGGCGTGATCGAGAAATACGATGCTCACGTGGCGCAATACTTGGGCGATGGGCTCATGGTGTACTTCGGTTGGCCGCG
>JBKKAO010000390.1:0-9371 GCA_046714645.1 Burkholderiales bacterium
TGGAGGAGTTGAAGCGGATCGTGGACAGTGTTGGTAAACGTGCTGCATTGCTAGTTCAACGCGATGGGGCGCGTATCTACATTCCTATCAATCTAGGGTAAGCATCGAGTCGTATCGGCGGCGGCAAGGTCGTTGCCGTCGTCGTATCGACCCGCAATCGAATCGCGGCTCGAACGCATGGTGAAGAACTCTGGTTCGGATGTTTCGACAAATTCGACGGCGAAATAGTTAGGGATAAGGAATTCGCCAGTGATCAAAGTACGTAAGGCACAGGACCGGGGCGCCGCCGAACTGGGCTGGCTACATTCCCGCCACACCTTTTCCTTTGGGAGCTACTATGACTCGGAGCAGGTAGGATTCTCCGACCTGCTGGTCATCAACGATGATCGTGTGGAACCTGCCATGGGGTTCGGCCGCCATCCGCACCAAAATATGGAGATCTTCTCCTATGTGTTGGAGGGGAAACTAGAGCACAAGGATTCCATGGGCACGGGCTCGGTCATCAATCCCGGAGACGTGCAGATGATGAGTGCGGGCACCGGGGTTACCCACAGCGAGTTCAATGGATCGAAGGAGGAACTCGTTCACTTTCTTCAGATTTGGATCAAACCGAACAAGATCGGTGTGAAGCCCCGGTATCAGCAAAAGTACTTTTCTGGCGAGGAAAAACGGGGACGATTTCTGCTCATTGTCTCGCCTGATGGAGTAGAGGGGTCCCTCGGGGTCTATCAGGACACGCGAGTCTATGCCGGCCTGCTCGACGGTGATGAGACCGACACTCTATCCTTACCCCCCGACCGGTATGCCTACGTGCACGTGGCGCAGGGAAGCGTGAAACTGAATGGGATCGACTTGTTCGCTGGCGATGGCGCGCGAGTGTTGCAGGAGAGCACCCTGCGTTTCTCGGAGGGGCGGCAAGCCGAAGTGCTTGCATTCGACTTGAGACCCAAGGAACATCCGGAAGACTAGTTTCTAGAAGCCGTTGTTGCCCCCCCAGGGCTTAGAGCGGTGCGGGACTGTGCTGATGGTGCTCTATCCGGCGATAATAACGGCACTACCTGCCGCCGTGCTCCCCAAGTAGGAGTGCGGGTAAAGATCAAAGGAGAGGGCTATGGAAGCAAGCATTGCGGTATCGCGGGCCGAAGCGCGGGTGAAAGCGATAGTACATACCGTGGGAAAGGTACGCGAGATCGAGCGCTCGCGCGGCGTGAACCGAGAATCCCTGCAACAGATCAAGGAGGAGCTGCTTGCGTTGGCGGCGCGGACCGATCTATTCCCCTTGGAGGATTTCCCCTCCCCCCAAAGCGGCAGCGGAAAGCCCTCGTGTCTGTACCGATTGTCGGAGGACGAGGATCACCGGTTTGCTCTTTACGCCAATTCCACCCATCTGCGCTACGTTAACGCGCCCCACAATCACACGACCTGGGCCGTCATCGTTGGCGTGCACGGCGAAGAACCCAATAGGTTCTACCGGCGAACCGAGGAGGGTGGCGTGGAGGAGACCGGCGGCGAGATCGTCAGGCCGGGCATCGGCATCACCTTCATGCCCGGCGACCTGCACTCCTTGGATATCAAGGGTGAAGCCCCCATGCTCAACTTCCATATGTACGGCCTAGCCTTGGAGCAACTGGACCGGCGCGAGTACTACACCGCACGCGAGCACGTGTGGCGGCACTACCCCGCCCATAGCGATATTCGTGAGGCGCGCTACGGCCGATGAGCCAACGGGTGACGCCAGCCCAACTCAAGGCGGCATTGGGCGATGGCCAAGAGTTGGCCCTGGTGGATGTGCGCGAGCAAGGCGTGTATTTCCACGGGCATCTACTGCTCGCTGCCTCTATTTCGCTGAGTCACTTGGAGTTGCGGGTCGCGGACTTGATTCCCCGTCTCGCCACGCGCATCGTACTCTGCGACGGCGGCGATGAAGATCTCGTCCAGCATGCTGCGCGGAAACTGTCTCGCTTCGGCTATCGCGATGTCTCGGTACTAGCGGGGGGCGTCGCCGCTTGGAAGGCGGCGGGCTTCGAAGTGTTCGCTGGGGTCAACGTTGTCAGCAAAGCCTTTGGCGAATACGTCGAGCACCGCTACGGCACGCCGCAACTGAGCGCGGAAGAGTTGGCGCGGAGAGTGGCCGCTGGTGAAGATTTGATCATCCTCGATAGCCGCCCCATGGAGGAATACGGGAACCTCAGCATTCCCGGTGGCATCGATTGTCCCGGCGCCGAACTCGTTCACCGCGTGTTCGATGCGGCGCCCAACTCAAGCACATTGGTAGTGGTGAACTGCGCGGGGCGCACGCGCGGCATCATAGGCGCGCAATCCTTGATCAACGCCGGCATTCCCAACAAGGTGATGGCGCTTAAGAACGGCACCATGGGGTGGGAGCTGGCGGGCTTCCAAGTGGCGCGGGGGCAAACGGCCCATGCATCGAATCCTAGTTCGTTGGGGAGTACCAAGGCACGCGCCGCCGCGGCGAGCGTTAAGGCGAAGTTTGGTGTCCCCGTCGCCGGCGTCGCGCAACTACGGCGCTGGGAACGCGATGCGCGCACCTTGTACGTGCTGGATGTGCGCACGGCTGCCGAATACGCGGCGGGCCACCTCCCCGGAAGCCGCCATGCGCCAGGAGGGCAGCTCGTGCAGGCCACCGATGAGTACGCGGTGACGCGGCATGCCCGCATCGTCCTAGTGGACGACACCGGAGTGCGCGCCACCATGACCGCGTCCTGGTTGATACAGATGGGTTGGAACGAGGTTCACGTCCTCGAGGACGGTCTCTCGCAACCCTTGGAGTCTGGGATTCAGAAGGCAAAGTTACTAAATTTCGTAGAGGCACCCATGGTTTCGGCCGCTGAACTCCATAGTAGACTCGATGGCGATGGCGGCGCGGCCGTATTGGACTTAGGAACGAGCCTTCAGTACCGCAAGCAACACATACCCGGCGCCTACTGGGGAGCTCGCTCGCGTCTCGGGGAGGTCTTGTCGAAGGTCGGATCGCCGCCGGAGATGTTTATTTCTTCGCCCGATGGGTTGCTGGCCCACTATGCCGCGCGGGACATTGCCGCCTCGAGGCCGGAGGTTTCCGTGCGTGTCCTCGAAGGCGGCACGCGGGCTTGGATCGATGCCGGTTATCCCGTGACAAGTGGATCGGAAAAATTTGCCTGCGAGCCCAACGACATTTGGTACAAGCCCTACGAGCAAGCCGGCGGTGTGCGCAAGGCCATGGAGGATTACCTCACTTGGGAGGTTAACCTCATGCCTCAGGTCCAGCGCGATGGCGACGCCAAATTTCGTTGATTCCCGCTTTCTAATTCAAACTCTAAAGACCCCATGCTTGAACTACTCTCCGACCCGCAGATGTGGATCGCCTTTGTAACGCTTACCGGACTCGAACTCGTACTGGGCATCGACAACATCGTCTTTATTTCGATCCTGGTCGACAAACTACCCAAGGACACCCAGGAACGCGCACGCAAAATCGGTTTGTTCTTCGCCATGTTCATGCGCATCGGCTTGTTGTTTCTCCTCGCTTGGATGGTTGGACTCACCGCGCCTCTGCTCTCCATTGCGCAATATGACATCTCTGGCCGGGATCTCATTTTAATTAGCGGCGGGTTGTTCTTGCTCTGGAAGAGCACGAAGGAAGTGCACCAACTTCTCGAAGGCGAGTCCGGAGACGCCTCCGTGGCGGTGAAAGCCACCTTCACGGCCGTGATTGTGCAGATTATTATTATTGATCTTGTATTCTCGCTGGATTCCATCATCACGGCTGTGGGCATGGTCGATCAAATCGAAGTGATGATCGCCGCCGTGGTGGCTTCCGTCGGACTCATGATGTTGTTCGCGGCGAGTATTGGCCGCTTCGTCTCCTCGCATCCAACAATCAAGATGCTCGCCCTGGCTTTTCTGCTCGTGATCGGGGTTGTGCTGATCGCGGACGGCTTCGATCACCACGTGCCTAAAGGATATGTCTACTTCGCCATGGCGTTCTCGCTAGGCGTGGAGATGCTCAACATTCGCATGAGAAAGCGCTCGGTTCGTCCCGTGGAATTCCACGAGCGCTATACGCGAGACGATGGGTAGGTTCCTAGACTGCGATCTCAGCCACCACAGGGGCGTGATCGGACGGGCGCTCGTTGGCGCGCATCTGGCGGTCGATGGCGCAGGCCACGCACTGCTTGGCCAGCGCCTCGCTCAACAAGATGTGATCGATGCGCAGGCCGAGATTGCGCTTGAATCCGTTCATACGGTAGTCCCACCAAGAATAGGATTTTTCCGGCTGGTCGAATAATCGAAAGCTATCCTTGAGTCCCAGGGACTGGAGTTCGCGAAAGGCGTCACGTTCGGGCTCGCTGCACAATATCTTGCCTTTCCACGCCACCGGGTCGAATACGTCGCGATCTTCGGGAGCGATGTTGTAATCACCCAAGACCGCCAGCCGCGGGTGCTCTTTCATTTCCTGTCCAATCCACGCATTAAAGGCTCGCAACCATCCCAGCTTATAGGTGTACTTCGGGGATTCGATACTCTCGCCGTTGGGAACGTAGGCGCACACTATGCGAACACCGTCCACCGTCACCGCCAGCACGCGCTTTTGCTCGTCCGTGAAGCCGGGAATACTCGTTGTCACGACTTCAATGGGTTGTTTACTAAGGATCGCGACGCCGTTATAGGCCTTTTGGCCGAGAAAAACGGCATGGTATCCAACAGCCTGAATGTCCCCGGCGGGGAAGTTCAGATCTTCGGATTTAGTTTCCTGCAGGCAAACGATATCAGGCGTGCGAATGGCGAGCCAAACCACCAGTTGCGGGAGGCGAACCTTGAGGGAGTTGACGTTCCACGTGGCGATCTTCATGGTGGCATCAGCGTGGCCACCATTCTAGCGAGCTTGGCTCGCTGCTATTGAGACACCGTGTCGCCCGCTTTGTCACGAATGGCGGAAGGCTCCGCTGCCCGCTTTGCGGTGACGTTCACAGGAAGCGAATTGCTCTTCGGATAGCCCGCGATATCGAGCGCACTATGCCAGCCATCCTGCTCGAAGCCCTTCACCACGTTCTTTCCAACCAGAAGAACAGGAACCTCCAGTTTGCCGCCGGTCAGAACCATGAGTTCCGGTTGAACTTTGGGGTCCTTGGCATTTTTCTCGGTGAAGGGAACGCCGCGTTTTCCCAGTAACTGCGTGGCTTGCGAACACGCGACGCCGCAATCGGATACGAACAGCGTCACTGGATGATCGCGTGTGGCCATCTGCAGGGCGTAGGGGAGCTGCTGGCTTCCTGGGCGATTACCGAACCGGCGTTGCTCAGCCGTTTTGACCGATGCTGGCGGGGGCAGATCGCTGTAAGTGACTTGCCCCTGTTCGTCCATCCAGCGGTACAGATCCGCGCCAAGGGCCGGTGCCGCCATGAGGGTTAAGAGTGTGATCCAGGTTTTCATCGTGCCCTCGCGGGTTCGCAGAATTCACCCTCTCAAGCAACGGCTATGCCGCTGTGCCGCAAGAGCGCGTCGATCTTGGGTTCTCGTCCCCGGAAGGCGATAAAGGATTCCAGCGCGGGCCGGCTTCCCCCAACACCCAATATCTCTTGCCAGAAGCGCTGGCCGATACCGGCATTGAGGACGCCCTTCTCTTCGAACAGACTATAGGCATCGGCGGAAAGCACCTCCGCCCACTTGTAGCTGTAGTACCCCGCCGCGTAGCCGCCCGCGAAGATGTGCGAGAAGGAGTGGGGGAAACGGTTATAGCCAGGAGGGAAAACCACGGCCACCTGTTGCCGGATCTCTTCGAGTAACTGGAGGGGTGTAAGCGTTTTCGGGTCGAAGTCGGAATGCAGGCGCATATCGAACAAGGAGAATTCGAGCTGCCGCACGAACTGCAAGCCGCTGTGGAAGTTCTTCGCCGCCAACATCTTCTCGAATAGTTCCCTGGGAAGGGGCGCTCCCGTCTCCGTGTGAGACGTCATGTTGGCCAGGACCTCCCACTCCCAGCAGAAATTCTCCATGAACTGGCTGGGCAACTCGACGGCGTCCCACTCGACGCCGTTTATGCCCGACACTCCACGGTAGTCGACCTGGGTGAGCAAGTGATGCAGGCCGTGGCCGAACTCGTGGAACAGGGTCGTGACCTCGTCGTGGGTGAATAGCGCAGGTTTGCCTTCGAGAGGTGCTGAGAAATTGCAGGTGAGATAGGCCACGGGGATTTGCACGCCCTTGGCCAGCCGCCGCCGCGTGATGGCGTCGTCCATCCACGCGCCTCCGCGCTTGGAGGGACGGGCGTACAGATCGAGAAAAAACTGGCCGAGCGCCTCGCCGCGAGGTGAGCGAATCTCGAAGAACTTCACATCAGGGTGCCAGGCGGTGGTTTGCGCGGGCACGATACTGAGGTTGAACAGCGTTTGCACCACGCGGAACAAACCCTCCAACACCTTAGGTTCCGGGAAGTATCGCTTGACCTCTTGTTCGGAGAAGCTGTAACGCCGTTCGCGCAGACGTTCCGAGGCGTATCCAACATCCCAGGTTTCGAGACGATCGATGCCGAGTTCCTCGCGAGCAAACTCCTGCAGCTCAGCCAAATCCTTTTGCGCGTAAGGTTTCACTCGCGAAACGAGATCCTCGAGAAAGCTCAAGACCTGCGCTGGAGAACGCGCCATCTTTGGCGCGAGCGAGAGTTCCGAGAAATTCTTGAATCCCAGTATGCGCGCGCTTTCTTGCCGCAGTTGGACGATCTCCTGGATGAGGGAACTGTTGTCCCATTCGGGCTGGCCGAATTCGGAGGCGCGGGTGACGTAAGCGCGGTAGAGTTCCTCACGCAGAGGGCGATGGGTGGCGTATTGCATGACGGGCAAGTAGCACGGTGCGTGCAGCGTGAGCTTCCAGCCGGTCTCGGGCGGAGTGGATTGCCGGAGCGCTTGTTTGACGTCTTCCGGCACCCCGCCGAGTTCCTTCTCATCGGTCACGGTTCGCGAGTAGGCGTTGGTGGCGTCGAGCAAGTTATCGTTAAAGCGCGAGGAGAGTTGGTTGAGTTTTTCTTTGAGTACCTTGAATTGCACTTTCTTGTCCGCGGACAACTCGGCGCCACTCAAACGAAAGTCACGAAGCTCGTTCTCGATGACGCGCTGTTGCGCGGGTGACAGACGGTTGAACTCAGTGCTCGCACGCAGGGATTTGAGTTTCGCGAACACGAACTCGTTCTGACTCAGTTCGGTGAAGTAGGCGGTGATCTTGGGTAGGTTGCCGTTGAAGGCTTCGCGCATTTCCGGGGTGTTCATCACGGCGTTGAGGTGCCCGACCTGGCCCCAGGCGCGGGTGAGGCGCTCGTTGGCTTCATCCAGAGGAGCGATGAAATGCTCCCAACTGGGCGCTTGCGCACTGCGCGCCAGTTCTTCGATGAGTGTCCTGTTCTCCTGGAGGAGAGCGTCCACGGCGGGAGTTACGTGCTCGGGCTTGATTTCAGCAAAACGCGGGAGTCCCGAAAAATCGAGTAGAGGATTCATGATGGAGAGTGTTGATAGACCAAACGGCCGTTGACGACGGTGTAGCGAACTTGTCCCGGAAGCACGCGGCCTGCGAAGGGTGTGTTACGCCCTTGGCTGATAAACCGCGAGGGCATCACCGTCTCGCTATGAGATGGGTCGAACACACAAAGGTTCGCCGGGCGCCCCACTTGTAAGCGGCCGGTATCGAGGCCCAAGACGCGGGCGGGTTCGATGGTGATGCGAGCCAAGGCGTCCTTCAGAGCGATGCCGGTTTCCTGCGACCACTTAAGGGTCAGAGGGAGCAGCAGCTCCAGACCTGTGGCTCCGGGTTCAGACTCGCCGAAGGGGATTTGTTTTCCATCGTCGTCCACTGGGGTGTGATCCGAACAAATGGCATCGATGGTGCCATCCGCCAATCCCGCTCGAAGGGCATCGCGATCGTTCAGGGTTCGAAGCGGCGGAATCAAATAGCAGTTCGCATCGAAGTAACCGATATCGTGCTCGCTCAAATGGATATGAGTCGCCGCCACGTCGCAGGTAACGTTGAGTCCATCCACCTTCGCCCGGCGAATCATGTTGACGCTGTCCGCGCAAGAAATCCTGCAGATATGCACGCGGGCGCTAGTCTCGCGCGCCAGCAACAATATGGCGGACAAGGCGACGGTTTCAGCACTCGTGGATATGGGCGGAAGGCCTAGCCGCGTGGCGACTTCACCCTCGTGCGCGACGCCACCGTGCGAGAGGCTGCCATCCTGGGGACGAAGCCAGACGCCCATTGCGAAGGTGGAGGCATATTGCAAGGCTCGGAACAGGACGAGCTTGTCATCCAAGGAGTGATTGGCTTGCCCGAAGGCGATACAGCCGGCATCGCGCAGTTCCGCCATCTCAGTGAGCCGTTCGCCCTTCAGACCTTGGGTGAGAGCCCCGATGGGGAGTACCTCGGCCAGATTGAGGCGGCGTGCGCGGGCCTTGAGCATGTCGACCAGTCCGGGTTCGTCCAGAGGCGGATCGGTATCGGGAGGACACACCACACTCGTCACCCCTCCCGCGACGGCCGCGCGCAGTTCGCTCTCCAGGGTCGCCTTGTATTCGAACCCCGGTTCGCGCAATCGCGCGCACAGGTCCACGAGCCCGGGACATAGGACGAGCCCCGTAGCGTCGATCTCGCGCTCGGCGGTAAAGTTCCCCGGCGCCGTATCCATGGCCACCAGCAATCCGTCCGCGATGAACAAGTCTCGTACTTGATCGACGCCGCTGGCGGGATCTATGACGCGACCATGGCGCATGGCGATCTTCACTTCGCTATTCATTCGCCTCCCCCACCCGCGAGCAAACTCATCACCGCCATCCTGACGGCGATGCCGAAGGTGTCTTGCGGCAAGATTACTGTCTGGGCGGCATTCGCGTCCGGCGTTTCGTTCTCCACACCGCGGTTCATGGGGCCTGGGTGCATCACGATGGCATCGGGTTTGGCGTGGGCGAGCTTCTCGGATGTGAGCCCGTAGTGCTTGAAGAACTCCTGCGCGCTGGGCAGCAGGGCACCATTCATGCGCTCATTCTGCAAGCGCAACATGATCACCACATCGGCATCGCGCAGGCCTTCGGTCATGTTGTTAAACACCTGTACCCCCATGGCCTCGGCTTGCCGGGGGATCAAGGTTCGGGGGCCAATCACGCGTACCTGGGCGGCACCCAGCGTCGTCAGCGCGTGAATATCGGAACGCGCCACCCGAGAATGCAACACATCTCCCACAATGGCCACGATGAGTCCTGGGAAGTTCCGTTTGTAGTGGCGGATGGTGAACATGTCCAGGAGTCCCTGCGTGGGGTGGGCATGCCTGCCGTCGCCCGCGTTGATGACATGGACATGGGATTGAACATGCTTCGCGATGAGATGGGCGG
>JBKKAO010000391.1:0-3953 GCA_046714645.1 Burkholderiales bacterium
CGCGGGATAGAGGCCAACCGCGAGCGGATTGGGGAACTGGTGGAGCGCTCCCTGATGTTGGTGACCGCCTTGACCCCGCATATCGGATACGATCGCGCCGCCGAGATCGCCAAGCGCGCGCACCGCGAAGGCCGTACCCTGAAGCAGGTGGCGGTAGCGCTCGGCTATGTCGCGGAGAAAGAATTCGACCAGTGGGTGCAGCCCGAGGAGATGGTTCGTCCTGGTGTGAAGCGGCGCTCTCGGGATTGAGTGACCCCCGTGACAAAACCTCCATGTGAATTAGGTTTGCGGGCTGTCGGATAAGACACGGCCAAAATAACTTTCAATCAAAGGTCGCCATAGATCGAACTCCGGGTCAACATGGAATGCGGCATTATTACGCGAATGACCTGACGATTAGACAAACCCGGGATCGTACATTTCCCTCATGAGTGCTGCGTGCGGGTGCATGGCCTCTGAGACCCCCCTGTGCCACGGCTACTTGCGGCGCATCAGTCCAAAGACAAGCGAGACGACAAACAGGAGGAGAAAAACGAAGAAGAGGATCTTGGCGATCTCGACAGCGCCGGCCGCGATACCCGTAAAGCCGAACAGCGCGGCGACCAGCGCAATTACAAGAAATACTACTGCATAGTTCAGCATTTCACTTCCTTTCCTTTCAGTTAGGACAAAAAACGCGCTCTATATCTTGCCCATCAGCCACAGAATGAGCACGATCACCAACACCAGCCCGACACCACCGCTGGGACCGTAACCCCATCCCCGGCTGTGGGGCCAGCTTGGAATCGCGCCAATCAGCAACAGAACTAGAATGATCAGCAGAATTGTTCCTAGTGGCATTTAATGTCTCCTATACGGCGAGCCGTAATAGTGCAGCCTCTTCGGTGCGCGTGCACCAGTCTTCTAACTGATCACCAGTCGCCCATCGGGCGCGGGACCGGCTTTGCAGGGTCCTTTTTCCAGACCACGCGGTGGCCGCCTTGCAGCGGCCACCCCTATGCCCTTACCTTAGAGGCTAGCTTCGCAGGTGGCAATCGTCTGTACGCTTCCGCACATGTAACGCGCCGTCCGCTCACCGCAAGAAAGAGCACGGCCGCGATCCCGGCGGCGTGCAATGGACAGTGCGCGCCAAACCGGGGGGATTTCCCGGCGAGTTTGAGCGAAGACAAGCCTTGGATTCGCTCAGACAGCCTGGCGCGCGAGCCTCCTGACACCCGCGTCATAGCCACTGCCGAACCGTCGTCTTATGTGCGAAACCTAACAGACGGCGCCTGCTCATGCCGCTATCTTCCTTCCCCCACCGGGAGCGTCCGCGAAATTGGTCCAGCCTGTCCTCACCTTAACTTCTCTGTTGCCTGTCACTGTGCCAGCGCCATCACTGGGCGGCTTAGCGACCGGGGCGCCGTGTGGCCGGCGCGCCAACGTCGTCATGGGGCATTCGAGGTCATGAATTCGCCCTCCGCCTTTGGCAGTAGTCGCGCTAACGGCACTGGCTATTCCTCTCGCGAACGTGTGTGCCCCCGCTGCAGCGGCTCTGTGTATCGGGTTCCACGCCGCTTCGTGGATTTGCTCCTGAGCATCTTTGTGCCGGTCCGCCGCTACCGCTGCGGTTCCATGGGCTGCAGTTGGGAAGGGGATCTGCGCAAGAAAGCGGCTTCTCCTGCTGAGCCGGGCCGGCGATGAGCTGTGAGACGGAAGAAATAGCGCAGCCGAGCCGTCACGGATTGGCCGCGCCATCGTGTGCAGCGCAATGACCAGCGGACTACACACTGCAGCGATCCGCCTGTTAGGACCAAAACCACTCACGCGATCGCCGATGCCATGAACGATGCCCGGACCAGCGTACTTCTCATCGAAGACGATCCCGCCGATGCCGGTTTGATCCAGGAGGCGCTTGCAGGCACCGGAGATAGCCCGTTTCGAGCCGAATGGGTGGCGCGGCTCTCCGATGCGCTCGAACGACTGAGCAGGGAAAGTATCGATGTCGTCCTGCTCGACCTTACGATGCCCGATGGCCCAGGCATCGAGGTATTCGATCAGGTGTTCCAGGCTGCGCCGAATGCCCTGATCCTGGTTCTGAGCGCGCCGGACGACGAAGAAACCGCGCGTCAGGTGGTGCAGCGCGGCGCCCATGACTATTTCGTCAAAGATCATCTAGATGCGCACTGGTTACCGCGTGCCCTGCGTTACGCCATCGAACGCAAGCTTGCCCAGGACGCGCTGCGGGCCAGTGAGGCGCGCTTCCGCGCGATGAGCGACGCCTCCCCACTGGGCATCTTCGTCTCCGATGCGCAGGATGGTTGCGTCTATACCAACGCGGCGTATCACAAGATATCGGGGCTGGCATTCGAGCAGACGCTGGGCACGAACTGGAGCATGGCGATTCACCCTGAGGATCGCCAACGCGTGCTGGCCGAGTGGCGCGATGCACAGCGGGGCCAGGAGCCATTCCAGTCGGAGGTCCGCTTTCTGCGGGAAGATGGGAGCGTCGTGTGGACGCGCCTGAACGCGGCTGCAATGCACTATGGGCGGAAGCCGCACGGCTACGTGCAGACGATTGAGGATATCACCGCGCGCAAGTCGGCGGAAGACGCGTTGTTCGAGGAAAAGGAGCGCGCCCAGGTCACGCTCAACTCCATCGGGGATGCCGTGCTGACCACCGACCGCCTGGGCAAGGTGACTTATCTGAATCTGGTGGCGGAGACGATGACCGGCTGGCATTATGAAGAAGCGTTGGGCCGCCCGCTTACCGAGGTGTTCAAGATCATCGACGGTGGCACAGGCGAGGCCGTTGCGAATCCGGCGCTGCGCGCGATCGGGGAGGACACGACCGTGTGGCTGGCTCCGGGTTCTGTTTTGGTCCGCCGCGACGGGTTCGAGGCCGCGATCGAAGATTCCGCCGCTCCCATCCACGACCGGAATGGCCGGGTCGCCGGCTCCGTGATCGTCTTCCACGACGTCAGCCAATCACAGGCCATGGCGCTGAAGATGTCCCATTTGGCCCAGCACGACTTTCTTACCGGCTTGCCCAATCGGGTGCTGCTGACAGAACGACTCTCCCAGGCGATTGGGCAGGCCCGCCGGCACCGCAAGCAAGTCGCGCTGCTGTTCCTGGACCTGGATGATTTCAAGCACATCAACGACTCGCTGGGGCATGCGATCGGTGACCAACTACTGCAATCGATCGCGGAGCGCTTGACGGCGGGTGTGCGCGCCACGGACACGGTATGCCGCCAGGGCGGGGACGAATTCGTGATTCTGCTGGCCGAAATCGAGCAGCCGCAAGATGCGGCCCACGTCGCCGAAAAATTGCTCGCCGCGCTTGCCGTGCCGCACTTCATCCGCGGTCACGAACTCCATGTCACCTTGAGCATAGGCATCAGCGTCTATCCGGATGACAGCATCGACCTGGACACGGTGATGCAGAACGCGGATACCGCGATGTTTCACGCCAAGGCAAACGGCCGCAACAACTACCAGTTCTTCAGGGCCGACATGAACACCCGCGCGGTGCGCCGGCTGTTCGTCGAAAGCAGCCTGCGCCGAGCCCTGAGGCAAGGAGAGTTCCTGCTGCATTACCAGCCGGAGATAGACCTTGCTTCAGGCGCGATGACCGGGGCCGAAGCCCTCATCCGCTGGCAGGATCCGGATCTCGGACTCATCTACCCGGGGCAGTTCGTGCCGATCGCGGAAGAGTGCGGCCTCATCGTGCCGATCGGCCAGTGGGTGCTGCGCGAAGTCTGCCGGCAAGTCCAGGCCTGGCTGGATTCGGGCCTGCGCGCCGTGCCCGTTGCAGTCAATATTTCCGCGCTGGAGTTCAGGCACAAACGGTTTCTGGAAGGCGTCGCCCTGATTTTGAAGGAGACGGGCCTGGCGCCGCGCTATCTCCAACTGGAGATCACCGAAAGCATCCTCATGCACAACGCCGAGTCGTCGGCATTGGTGCTTGAAGC
>JBKKAO010000392.1:0-4777 GCA_046714645.1 Burkholderiales bacterium
AGGGCGAGGTCATGGGCGCTTCGGGCGCGCAGTTAATGCAAGCCTATCTGGTGGGCTATGAGGTTTGGGCGGAACTCATCGGCCGTGACGCCGATCCCCATCATGTTAAAGGATGGCATCCGACGGCGGTCTTCGGTACGGTCGCGGCCGCGGCGGCGGTGGCCTGTCTTAGGCATCTCAATTTCGAGCAAGCCCGCAATGCCATCGCGCTTTCCGGTAGCTTGGCCGGCGGGTTGACAGCGAATTTCGGGACCATGACAAAACCCTTTCACGCCGGCCGGGCTTCCAGCGCGGGGATCGAGGCGGTGCGCTTGGCACTCCTGGGCATGAGCGCCGCACCCGATGCCATGGAGCATCACGCAGGATTCTTAAGCGCCATTTCACCGCAGGGCCGCGTTGACCGAGACGGGCCCGCGGACCGGCTAGGCCTGGAGCTTCGCATCCGCGAGACGGGATTGAACATCAAGAAGTACCCGGTGTGCTACGCCACCCATCGCGTGATCGATGGCGTGCTGGACTTGGCTAAGGGCGAGAACCTGGATGTGGCGCAAGTGGAGAGCGTGCACGCGAGCATCGGAAAAACGCAGGCATCCATGTTGAGAAATCACGCTCCGGTGAGCGCGTTGGAAGCTAAATTCAGTCTCGAATTTGCGATGGCGTCCTCTTTGGTGGCGCGAGAGGTGGGTCGCGCGCAACTCACGGATGAGTTCGTACGCCGCCCGGAGATTCAGGAGGTGATGAAAAAAGTGTCGGCTTCCACCACCGGCACCGCGTGTCCCCTGGAACCATTCCTGGCGCTGACCGATCGCGTTACCATCAAGCTAAAGAATGGCCTTGAGATGGATACGGGGGAGATTCGTTTCGCGCGGGGAAGCGCGAAGCTCCCCTTGAGCGAACCCGAACTCAAGCGAAAATTCATGGATTGCGCCTCGGAGCGTGCCGATGCGCAATCCATCTATGATCGATTGGCGAATCTGGAGCATGCTTCAAACGTGAGTACGCTCATGGCATCTCAGCGCTAGGCGGCGTAAGCACGTGCCGGCCGCCGGCGTTCGCCAGGCGAGCGGCACGTGACTATAGCGATTACTGCTTGGGAGCGCCTTCTTTGAATTCGTATTTGCTGTCCGCCTCGCTTCTACCCTCGCAGGCGGCCGCCATATTGCGCTTGGCGTTGTTGCAGGCGATGTTCGCCTGCGTGAAGATATCGTTCGGATCGCCCTTGCCGTTGCAGTAATAGTCCCATTGCTGTTTTGTCTCGTCGCAGGTGCCGCCACGGGTATCTTTGTCCGCGGCCATACCGGCCGGCGCTGCGATTCCAAGACTGATTCCCGCAAGAATTGCGATGGTTTTCATGAATGCCTCCTCTAGTGTGATTAGGTATGAACCGTTGCCATGCGTCCGCGACTTACCTTCTGTGGGTTTGCCCCGGATATCGCGAATCATATCAAGGCTTGGGGGGTGCGGGTGTTAAGCCCGTTCAAAGTCTTCGCCCGCGAAAACGGCCCAGAACTTGGGGAGTATCCTCAGAACTTGGAAAGAACCATTGGAAGAGGAGTCGTCGTGAAACAAGAGATTGCCTTGATCGTGGGGGCGGGAAGCGGCTTGAGCGCCTCCCTCGCACGCTTGTTCGCGCGCGAAGGAATGACCGTGGCGCTAGTGGCGCGCAATACGGATAAGCTCGCCGCGCTTTGCAAAGAAGCCGGTGGGGCGCGTGCCTATGGTTGTGACGCTAGCGATGAGGATCAGGTAGCCCGAGTGTTTGAGGAAGCGGCGCGCGATCTGGGCGATCCAAACGTCGTGGTTTTCAACGCTGGCATGCGCGGCCGGGGTCCTATCGCGGAACTCGATCCGGAGCAAGTCAAGCTTGGTCTTCTCAACGGGTGCTACGCGGGATTCCTGGTGGGGCAGCAGGCAGCCAAACGCATGCTTCCCCGCGGTTCGGGCACCATCGTTTTTACCGGAGCCACGGCCAGCGTTAAGGGCTTTGCCCTATCGGGGCCCTTCGCCATGGCCAAGTTCGGCCTGCGCGGGCTCGCGCAAAGCATGGCGCGTGAGTTGGCGCCAAAGGGGATTCATGTGGCGCACGTCGTGATCGACGGCGGCATTGCGTCCAGCTACGCCAAGGACGAGGAGGACAAAGCCGCCGATCGCTGGCTGGATCCCGAGGCCATCGCTCAGACCTATCTGCAACTTCATCGCCAGCATCGCAGCGCGTGGACCTGGGAGGTGGAGGTGAGGCCATGGGTGGAGAAGTTCTAACTGGAGGGTGCTATCCGACGGGCTTGCCGTCACGAAGTGAGACCCATCCGCGCGCGATGCGGTAAATCAGCCAGAGGCCTGTACCGATGGCGATGACCACCGCGACAGGAATACCGATCACCGTGAGGGCGGCGAGCGCCGAGATGCCTATCCACAACAGCGCGAACCAAAAGCTGCGAACTTGCCAGCGGAAGTGCGATTCGAGAAAGGTGCCTCGCGCCCCCTTCTGGTTCATGTAGTTGATGATGACCGCTAGGATCGACGGGAGCCCAAACACGAAGGCTGTCACGATGAAGGCCGCGCTTGAGAGGCCGATGAGAATCGAAAGCGTGTGAAGCGCGTAGACCGCGTGCGTCGTCGTGACGAGCGAGGGCGGGGGGACGCTCGAACCGGATGCGGCGTCCGTGCTCATGCGCTGAGCTTCACCATAATCTTTCCTTCGGCCTCGGCGACCACCACTGCTTGATGGTTCTTGCACACCGCTTCGAGGACCACGATCCCGCCGTTATGTTTGGGCTTGGGCTCGAGACCACGCACAGTCCATGTGGTGGTCAGGGTATCGCCTGGTCTGACGGGCGCCTTGAACCGGCACAGGTGTTCCAGATACGCGATGGCCGTGCCATGGAAGTAGTTTCCCACCGGCGCGGCCACTAGGGCGCTGGTGAAAGGCCCGTGCAAGATGCGCCCGCCGAAGCGCGATTGGTGCGCGTGCTCTTTATCCACGTGTAGGGGATTGAAGTCGCCGAATAATCCCGAAGCCAGCACGAGATGGGTTTCCGTGACCGTAAGCGATGTGCTGAATTGGTCACCAATGCTGACTTGATCGAAATACTTTCCTGGGAACATTGTGGTCCTCGTTGAACTGCGCGGTGCGCCACCGTCGCATGGTTTTCCTAGGAGTATCCTACCCCGAAAACGCCGAGGAGAATGCTATGCAATTCGGTATCGCGGTGGCAACGTCCGCCGATTCGTGGAAGGTGGTGCAGCGCGCCGAGGAATTGGGATTCACTCACGCTTGGTTCTACGACACGCAGATGCTGAGCGCCGATTGCTTCGTCGCCTTGGGTGCGGCGGCGGTGAAGACTTCGCGCATTCGCCTTGGCACCGGTGTATTGATCCCTTCAAACCGCATCGCGCCGGTGACGGCCAACGCTTTCGCGAGCCTCAACCAGCTCGCCCCCGGGCGCATCGATTTCGGTGTGGGTACGGGGTTCACGGGGCGGCGCGCCATGGGTTTGGATGCCATGAAGCTCTCGGAGATGGAGGAATACCTGCGCGTGGTCATGGCCTTGCTGCGAGAGGAAACCGTGGAGGCCGAATTCGAAGGCAAGCGGCGCAAGATTCGATTCTTGAATCCCGAGTTAGGCCTCATCAACACGCGCGACCCCATCGCCTTGCACATCTCCGCCTACGGACCCAAGGCGCGCGCGCTGGTGGCGAAGATGGGGGCGGGCTGGATCAATTTTGTCGGTGATCTCAACGCTGGCCTCGCGGCACTGGAAGACATGCAGAAGAGTTGGCAAGGTGCAGGGCGGGAGCGGTCAGAACTCTCTGCCGTGGCCTTCGCCCTAGGCTGTGTGCTGGCACCGGGAGAGCCCTATGATTCGCCACGAGCCATGGCCCAAGCCGGGCCGCGTGCCGCGCTCATCTTGCACCGCGCCGCCGACGAAGCCATCGCCGGACTGCGCAACAGCACGCCGCCCCATCCGTCTACCGCTGATGCGGTGCGTGCTTATGTGGAAATGGCTCGAAAATACCAGCCGGAGGATGCGCGCTATTTATCGAACTATCGCGGCCATCTCATGTTCGTACGGCCGGAGGAGCGGCCCTACGTCACCGCGGATCTGATTCGTTCCGCGAGTTTCACGGCGCCTGAAAGGGAATTGATCGAGCGCGTTGAAACCCTGCGAGACGCCGGCTACACCCAGTTCACTATTCAGGTCGTGCCGGGACAAGAGGCGGCCATCGAGGATTGGGCGCGCTTGAAGCGAGCGTTTGGCGGATAAGCGCGGTCTGCTAGCTGGTGGTGGCTACGCCCAGAAGTGGGTTACTCTTCAACTATTAGGACTCTGCGGGATAGCTCCTATGCGGTGGAAGAAAATCCTGGTCTTAGGTGTGTCGGTATTCCCTTGTTCCGCCTGGGCCGAAGAAAACTGGGTTGAAGTCGGCGCCGATCCGCAGGGAAGGTACTACGTCGATGCGAGTTCCATCGCGGTGGATGGAGAGACCATGCGCTTTCGCAAGAAGGGCGTGTACAACTTTTCCATGGTGGACACCTTCGGCGGCAAAAAAGTGTCCTTCCGAGAGAGCATGGGTATCATCGAACTCGATTGCGCGCGCAGAATCCACCGCGTGATCCAGATGGACATCGTGAGCCCGGGGGGAAAGGTGGAGTGGACCACGGGCAAGATGAACCGCATGTGGGAGAACATCGCACCTAACTCGCTTGGGGAAGTGACGCACGCCTATGTGTGCCGCGGGATGACGAGTTCCTGAGGGGTTACGGCCCATGCTTCCA
>JBKKAO010000393.1:0-21840 GCA_046714645.1 Burkholderiales bacterium
AACGGAATATCGTCATCCATATCGTCGAAATTCGGTGCTTTCTTCGGTTGTACCGGTGACGATGCGGGGTTCGCACTTCCCTGCAGCGGCACGTCCATGTCGCGCGGCATGGAATCCCCTCCACCCCCACCACCGCCGCCACCCCCACCACGTCCACCCAGCATCTGCATGCGGTCGCCGCGTATATCCGTGGCGTAGCGCTCAACGCCTTCTTTGTCCGTGTACTTACGCGTTTGCAACCTGCCTTCGACATACACCGAGCTGCCCTTGCGCAGGTACTCCCCGCAGATCTCCGCTTGGCGGCCAAAGAAAGCCACGCGGTGCCACTCCGTCTGCTCCTGCATTGCGCCGCCCTTGTCCTTCCACTTCTCCGTGGTGGCGATATTCAAATTCGCCACCGCGTCGCCGCTGGGCAGGTAACGCACTTCGGGATCGCGCCCGAGGTTTCCAATCAAGATCACTTTATTTACCGATGCCATATCAGATCTCCGCCGATGCTAAATTAGGGGTGTTGCGCTTCGCCGGTACGCGCATGCGAAACGCTACCACAAGCCAACTGGCGCTGAGCGCCGCGCAGAACAAGAACACGGCATTGCCGCCGAAATGTTGGGAAACCACACCGCCCAACACGCCGCCCAGAAAGGTGCCGAGAAACTGCACACTACTATATACACCGATGGCTGCGCCTTTGGTCTCGGGTGGTGCCGTTCGAGACACCAGGGACGGCAGACTCGCCTCCAGCAGATTGAAGGCGGTGAAAAACACGAGCAAGGCGAGCGCGATCCACCACAAGGAGTGCGCCGAGAACAAGGCGAGCTGGCCCAGGGTCAGTAGGAAGATGCTGCCGAGAAAGGCGGCCTTCTGCTGGCCCCAGCGCTCGGACCAGAGCATGGGCGGCACCATCAATAGGAAGGCACCCAACATCACGGATAAATAGACTCCCCAGTGGCTGCCGGCCGGCAGACCCGCATCCTTCAAATTGAAGGGCACTACCACAAATAAACTGGTCAAGACGGCGTGCAGAACAAAGATGCCATAGTTCAAGCGCACCAGTTCAGGCCGAATCAAGATCTGGAAGAAAGAGGTGCGAGCACGCGGGCTCATCAGAGCGGGCCCATCGGGAACCAGGAAGCGCACCACCGCAAAGGCCGCCAGGGCCAGCAATCCCGTCATCAGGAAAATTCCCTGTACGCCAATCCAGCGAGCAAGTAAAGGCCCCGCCACCATGGACAGCGCGAAGGTCGCACCGATGGACATACCGATGATGGCCATGGCCTTGGTGCGCTGCTCCTCGCGCGTAAGGTCAGCCACCAGGGCGATGACTACCGCCGACACGGCACCCGCGCCTTGCACGATGCGGCCGAAAATGACCAGGTAGATGGAATCGGCCGCCGCCGCGATAAAACTGCCCAGGGCAAAGATCAATAAACCCAGGTAGAGGGTAGGCTTACGGCCCCAACGATCGGACAGCGTCCCGAAGGGAATTTGCAGGATGGCCTGGCTCAACCCGTAGGCACCCACGGCCACGCCGACCAAGCTTCGGTTGTTCCCGCCGGAAAGACTATCGGCATAGAGCGCGAACACCGGCAAGATGATGAACATACCCAGCATCCGCAAGCCAAAAATGGAAGCCAAACTGAAGGTGGCCCGCCGTTCGGCTGGCGTCATGGGCGCGCCGCTTAGGCTCATAAATGACAGGGAGTAACTTGAAATTCGGAAAGGAATGAGCGCTCCGGTATATTAGCAGGTTGCCCTATGTAGGCCGCCTCTATCACCCAATGGAATTCATCCGCGTTCGCGGTGCGCGTACTCATAACCTCAAGAACATAGATCTCGACCTGCCGCGCAATAAGCTCATCGTGATCACCGGGGTGTCGGGCTCGGGCAAATCTTCACTGGCCTTCGATACGCTCTACGCGGAAGGCCAGCGGCGCTACGTCGAATCCCTCTCCACCTACGCCCGCCAATTTCTTCAAGTGATGGAGAAGCCCGATGTGGACACCATCGAGGGCTTGTCTCCGGCCATCGCCATCGAGCAAAAGTCCAACAGCCACAACCCGCGCTCCACCGTGGGCACGGTCACGGAGATCCACGACTACCTGCGCTTGCTTTTTGCCCGGGTGGGCGATCCTTACTGCCCGGATCATCATCGGCGGCTGGCCGCGCAAAGCGTGTCGCAGATGGTGGATCATGTGGTGGCGTTGCCCGAAGACACGCGCTTGATGATCCTGGCGCCCCTGGTGGCCAACCGCAAAGGCGAGCACACGGAATTGTTCGAGAATTTGCGCGCTCAAGGTTTCGTTAGGGTTCGTCTCGATGGCACGGTGCACGATCTGGATTCGCTGCCCAAGGTCGCGCGAACGCACAAACACACGGTCGAATTGGTGGTAGACCGGCTCAAGGCTCGCGTTGACTCCAAACAGCGCTTAGCGGAATCCTTCGAAACGTCCCTGCGTCACGGCGACGGACGCGCCATCGCCGTGGAGATGGACACCGGGCAAGAGCACCTGTTTTCCTCGCGCTTCGCCTGTCCGGTGTGCGACTACGCTTTGGCGGAGCTGGAACCCCGGTTGTTTTCCTTCAACAACCCCATGGGTGCCTGCCCGCGTTGCGATGGGTTGGGCCACATCACTCACTTCGACCCCGCGCGTGTGGTGGCCTTCCCGCACATGAGCCTGGCTTCGGGCGCCATCGCGGGATGGGACCGGCGCAACGCCTTCTACTCGCAGTTGCTGCAATCCCTAGCCTTGCACTACGGTTTCGATTTGGAGCAACCCTTCGAGGCATTGCCCGAGAATTTGCAGGAGGCCGTGCTCTACGGCTCGGGCAAGGACAAGATTGCCTTCAATTACGCCTCGGAAAAAGGGCGGCGCCATGTGCGGGAACACGCCTTTGAAGGGGTCATTCCCAACCTGGAGCGGCGCTACAAGGAAACCGATTCCGCCACCGTGCGTGAAGAACTGGCCAGGTACCTGGCTTCCACACCCTGCCCGGAATGCGGCGGAGCGCGGCTTCGCCGCGAGGGGAGAAGCGTGTTCGTGGGAGCGCACAGCATTCACCAGATCGGCCAGATGCCGCTGCGTGCTCTAGGAAGTTTCTTTGAACACCTTAGCTTGACCGGCGCCAAGCTTGTTATCGGAGAAAAGATCCTGCGTGAGATCGGCGGGCGCATCGGTTTCTTGAACGATGTGGGCCTGGGCTATCTCAGCCTGAATCGCTCGGCGGATACCCTCTCCGGGGGCGAAGCCCAGCGCATACGCTTGGCCAGCCAAATTGGGTCCGGACTCACGGGCGTGATGTACGTTCTGGACGAACCTTCGATCGGCTTGCACCAACGCGACAACGCGCGCTTGCTGGCGACGCTGCGAGGCCTGCGCGACCTGGGTAATACGGTTATCGTGGTGGAGCACGACCAGGACGCCATTTCCAGTGCCGACTATGTGGTGGACATGGGACCGGGTGCGGGGGTGCATGGGGGCAAGATCGTTGCGCAGGGCTCGCCTGCGGATGTCGCGCGGCACGCGGAGTCCGTCACCGGCCAGTATTTGTCCGGACACCGGCGCATCGCCGGCCCGCTCGTGCGTGGAGTGAATGACGGCGAACGCCAACTGGTGCTGCGTGGCGCCAGAGGCAATAACCTCAAGGAGGTCACACTGAGCATCCCCGTGGGCTTGTTCGTATGCGTCACCGGGGTTTCGGGCTCGGGTAAGTCCACGTTGATCAACGACACGCTCTACCCCTTGGTGGCCAGGCACCTGCACGGGGGCAGCGGGGAAGCCGCTTCCCACGACAGCGTGACAGGCCTGGAATTCTTCGATAAAGTGGTCAACGTCGATCAAAGCCCCATCGGGCGCACGCCACGCTCCAATCCCGCCACCTATACCGGGGTCTTCACCCCCGTGCGCGAGTTATTCGCAGGCGTGCCCGAAGCGCGTAATCGCGGCTACGGACCTGGGCGCTTTTCCTTCAACGTAAAGGGCGGGCGTTGCGAAGCCTGCCAGGGCGATGGAGTGATCAAGGTGGAGATGCACTTTCTTCCCGACGTCTACGTCGCCTGCGACACCTGCCGCGGCAAACGCTATAACCGCGAGACTCTGGAAATCCGCTACCGCGCCAAGAATATCCACGACGTACTGGACTTGAGCGTGGCCCAGGCCCACGAATTGTTCGCACCCGTTCCCGCCCTGGCGCGGCGGCTACAAACCTTGCTGGATGTGGGGCTGGGCTACCTACGCTTGGGCCAGAGCGCGACCACGCTCTCGGGAGGCGAAGCGCAACGAGTCAAGTTGTCCTTGGAGCTTTCCAAACGGGACACCGGACGCACACTCTACATCCTGGACGAGCCCACTACGGGTCTGCACTTCCAGGACATCGACCTGTTGCTGCGCGTGTTGCACCGCCTGCGCGAAGAGGGCAACACTATCGTAGTGATCGAGCACAATTTGGAGGTGATCAAAACCGCCGGCTGGATCGTGGATCTAGGACCCGAGGGCGGGGACGGCGGCGGGGAGATCATCGCCCAAGGCACACCGGAAACGCTCGCCAACGATCCTGCCAGTGTCACAGGCAGGTATCTTCGGCCTTTGCTCGGCCTACAAGCGCAATAACTTTCCTCGAAACCGAATATTTCTATCAATTCGCGCGGCCCATTGCCGAAGAAGAGCCTGAGGAACTCGACCGGCGCGAAAAATGAAATTTGAACCAGCCCCCATACACCATGACATTCTGGCTCCCGAAGCCCGAGAGCCGGACCCACCGACTCCATCTCCGGCAATCCCGCCGTCGGCTCCAGAGGAATTGCCCTGGCATAAACCGCTGGACCTGCGCCTGCGGGCAGCGGTTAGGACCGGAGGGTTACTGACCCTCCTCGTGGCAGGCGTCCTGCTGGGTCTTCTGCGCGCTTACACGGTCATGAACGAAGCTCAATCGCAGGTCCGCACAGAGACTCGTGCCGTGGCCGCGAGCGTTGCAAGCGCACTCTCCGCGGGCGAGCGCGGCAGCGCCTTCGACGTCCTGAGCGCCTTGGCGGAAAAGCGCCACATTTCCGGTGCCGCCCTCTACGATTTAAACGGAAAAAGCTTCGCCGACTATGCTGTGTCCAATGCCCTTCTGCGAGCGCTGCCTAGACTTAACGCGCCGCGCTCCGAGGAACCCCGCCTCGGATCTGAGAAATTTCCGAGTTCTCTTGTCGTATGGGAACCCGTAAAGGACAAATCGGGTGGCATAGGTTGGCTTGTCCTCGAAGCCGATCTGAGCACCTATTGGCGGTCTGTATACGCAGAGCTGGCGTGGACGGGAGCCGCGATGTTAATAGCGGTTCTTATGGGTGCCGCATGGGTGGGCAGAATGCAGCAGCGTATGACAGAACCCATGCTTCGGCTGGCGAGAACCGCCAAGGTTATCGCCGAAGATCGCGACTACACCTTGCGCGCATGGAAAGATGCCCATGATGAAGCCGGAAGCATCGCCGGGGGTTTCAATCAACTTCTCGACGAGATACAACGGCGCGGGGCCGCCCTAGTTGCCGCGCGCTTGGAGATCGCGGAGGCTCATCGCATGCGGCTCGAAGCTCAGAGCAAGGCTGGGCATGGCCAATCCTTGCGCCTACACACCCAGTTCCTCGCCAACATGTGTCATGAAATCCGAACGCCCATGAACCGCGCAGCCTCGGCGGGCAAGCAACTGGCGCTCACCCAAACCGATGCCAGGCAGCAGGAATTGCTCACCTCCTCGCGCGGCGCGACGGAACATGTGCTGAGCCTTGTGGACGACTTACTGGATTACACCCGCATCGAATCGGGAAAGCTGGAACTCCTAGAAACGGTATTCGATCCCAGCGAAATCGCGCAAGCTGTGGTGCATATATACCAAGAACGCGCGCAAAGCCGGCAGATCAAACTCAGCGCTCAACTCATTGAACCACTACCCACCCAGATCAAGGGAGATCCCGCGCGGCTGCGCCAGGTCATCGGAAGTCTGGTCGGCAACGCCATCAAGTTCTCTCAAGGTGGTGAAATATCCATCGAGTTGTCCTGCGCTGAGCGAACGGAAAATCGTGTAAGGCTCCTTATCCAGGTCAAGGACTCTGGTATCGGCATTGCAGAGGAGGCCCGTATGCGGATCTACAAAGCCTTCTCGCAGGCGGACGAGGAGCTTGGAATTCCCTCGGGCAGTGTCGGACTGGGCCTGAGTATCGCGCGCCATCTCGTTCGGCGGATGGGCGGCGAACTGCATCTTGATGGCACGGCGGAAAAGAACTCGGGATTTCGTTTTACCCTCAGCGTGGAAGAGATCGAGGGCCCGGGCACTTCGGATGCAGTTCCGCAACAACTCACTAAGAAGACGCGTAAGCGCGCCGCTCAAACTCTTGGCATTGAAGCTCCCACCACGGGGGCTTGTGCCACGGCCCCCAGCCAATGGGAACAAGTGGTCGAAGTCTATCTGGATTCAGCCCAAGAACTGGTCGATCGTCTCACCAGCGCCATCGAACGCGACGACGTGGAGCACGCTTGCTCCGCCGCACGCACCTTGGGCACCTGCAGCGCTAAGGTCGGTGCCTCGGATATGGCTGCCCTATGCAATCACATCGAGAAAATGGTTCAAGACAGTGACTTTCCCACCGCTCGTTCGCAAATCCGGGAACTGACCATGACCTTCGAACAGACAAAGACCGCGCTCCGGCGGCCAGCGATGACATCGGTTCGAATCGCCGAACACCCTGGCAGCCCGCAACAATCCATCTCCGCAGTGGCCTGATTGGCGCCGCCAAATAGCCCGGATGTCTCCGGCCTGTTTGGCGCTACCAGTGCTATTCGGCTTTCTCTGCCGGTGCCGAACCCTCCGCCAGTTCGGGCCGGTCCATCAGGATCACCATGGCCATGGGTGCATTGTCTCCCTTGCGAAAACCGCACTTGAGGATCCGTAAATAGCCTCCATTGCGGCTAGCGTAGCGCGGACCTAGCTCCTCGAATATTTTCGATACCACGCCACGATCCCGCGTACGCGCGAACGCCAGCCGGCGATTGGACAAGGACGGCGACTTGCCCAAGGTAATCAAGGGTTCGGCCACGCGGCGCAACTCCTTCGCCTTGGGCAATGTGGTCTTGATGACCTCATGCCACAAAAGGGAATTCGCCATGTTGCGTAGCATCGCTAAACGATGGCTGCTGGTTCGGTTGAGTTTTCGAAGACCAAGACGGTGCCGCATGATTTAACTCCTTACTTCTAGTGCTTTACGCTGTGCGTTCAAGGGAAGCGGGAGGCCAGTTCTCCAGCTTCATTCCCAGAGTCAGTCCACGGGTCGCCAAGACCTCCTTGATCTCGTTAAGTGACTTGCGTCCGAGATTGGGGGTCTTTAGCAGTTCGGTCTCCGAACGCTGGATGAGATCGCCGATGTAGTAAATGTTCTCCGCTTTCAGGCAATTCGCCGAGCGCACGGTTAACTCTAAGTCGTCCACGGGCCGTAGCAGAATAGGATCCACCTGCGGGATCTTGGTCTGCTCGATAAAAGTCGGCGTATCTTCGAATTCCGCGAAGCTCATAAGCTGATCGATCAGCACGCGGGCGGCGTACTGGATGGCCGCTTTAGGCTGAACAACACCGTTGGTTTCCACGTCCATGATCAGTTTATCCATATCCGTGCGCTGTTCCACGCGCGCGCTTTCCACGCTGTAGCTCACTTTGAGGACCGGGCTGTAGGAGGCATCCAACAATATGCTGCCGATGGCGCGGCCTTCCTTGTCCGCCGTGCGCGAGGTCGCCGGGACGTATCCGCGCCCGTGCTCCACCTTGATCTGCATTTCCAACTTTCCGCCCGTGGAAAGGTTCGCGATGACATGATCGGGATTGACGATCTCCACATCGTGAGAGCCTTCGATGTCGCTTGCGCGCACCGGCCCTTCGCCGTCTTTCTTAAGCGTAAGCAGCGCCTCATCGCGGTTGTGAAGTTTGAGCACTAACCCCTTCAAGTTGAGGAGCAAGTCCACCACGTCTTCCCGCACCCCGTCTAAGGTGGAGTATTCGTGCAACACACCCGTAATCTTCACCTCCGTAGGCGCGTATCCCGGCATGGAGGAAAGCAGAATGCGGCGTAGCGCATTCCCCAGCGTATGACCATACCCTCTTTCGAAGGGCTCCATGGCCACCTTGGCATGAGAGGGCCCCAGGCTTTGTACATCAATGATTCGCGGCTTCAGAAGAGCGCTACTTTGCATACTTGTCCTCTGCAATGAGAGTGATTAGAGCCGAAAAAATCCGAACGCCGCACTTAACAGACACAGTCACGCGCTTTTTACTTGGAGTAAAGCTCGATCACTAACGATTCGTTGATGGTCGACGGCAACTCAGAACGCTGCGGACGGGCCTTGAAGACCCCCTTCAGCGCCTTCGCATCTACTTCTAGCCACTCGGGAAAACCCCGCTGCTCCGCAGCCTCGGCCGCGGCTTTGACTCGCAGATGCGCCTTCGTCTTCTCCACTACCTCGATGACATCACCTTGGCGTAATTGATAGGAAGGAATATTGACGCGCCTGCCATTGACCGTGACCCCGTTGTGCAGAACCACTTGCCTCGCTTCCGAGCGCGAAGCGCCAAAACCCATGCGATAGGCCACGATATCCAAACGGCTCTCCAACAACTGGAGCAAGTTATCCCCGGTAATACCCTTCTGCCTATCGGCTTCAGCGTAGGTCTTACGGAATTGGCGCTCCAGCACGCCGTAAATGCGGCGAATCTTCTGCTTCTCTCGAAGCTGTGTCGCGTAGCCAGACATGCGGCCTTGCTTTTGACCATGCTGTCCCGGCGGGTAACTGCGGCGTTCAACCGCGCACTTGTCGGTGAAGCACTTCTCGCCCTTTAGAAAGAGCTTCTCGCCTTCCCGGCGGCACTGTTTGCACTTGGCGTCTAGATTTCTTGCCATCTTTGTTCCCTGAATTAGATTCGCCGGCGCTTTGGAGGACGGCAGCCGTTATGCGGAACCGGCGTCACATCGGAGATGCTGGTGATCTTGAATCCGACCGCATTAAGCGCCCGCACCGCGGACTCGCGGCCCGGCCCCGGACCCTTGATACGCACCTCTAAGTTCTTCACGCCGCACTCTTGCGCCGCCTTCCCCGCTGCTTCCGCGGCGACCTGGGCCGCGAAGGGCGTGCTCTTGCGCGAACCCTTAAAGCCCGCGCTGCCAGAGGTCGCCCACGATAGCGCATTACCCTGGCGATCCGTAATGGTGATGATGGTGTTGTTGAAGGACGCGTGAACGAACGCGATGCCCTCCGCGACGTTCTTCTTGACCTTCTTGCGAACCCTTGTAACGGCCTTTGCCATGAATTATCCCTTCGACGGTGTAGCGGCGGATTTAATCGCCGCCTTGCGCGGGCCCTTGCGTGTGCGAGCGTTGGTACGCGTGCGCTGTCCTCGCGCGGGCAATCCTTTACGGTGCCGCGATCCCCGGTAGCAGCCCAAATCCATCAGCCGCTTGATGCTCATGGACACTTCGCGGCGAAGATCGCCTTCCACCGTGATCTTGCCGACCTGCTCGCGGATCTTGTCCAATTCACCATCGGACAAATCCTTGATCTTCTTGCTGCGCGCGATCCCGGCGGATTCGCATATGCGCTGCGCCGTGGTGCGCCCGACACCATAGATCGCGGTCAAAGCGATCTCGGTGTGCTGGTGATTCGGAATGTTTACGCCTGCTATTCGAGCCATAGGCCGCTCATGTCGGTTGTACTGATTACGGTTGTACTAAACGGGTTGCACTAATTTAATGACGAAACAACTCAGCCCTGCCGCTGTTTATGCCGCGGGTCCTTGCAAATTACCCGAACTACCCGGTTTCTCCGAACGATCTTGCAGTTTCTGCAGAGCTTCTTAACTGATGCTTGCACTCTCATCTTCTACCTCACGCCGCTATTCGGGTTTCCAAGCTACTTCGCGCGGAACACGATGCGTCCGCGTGTTAAATCGTAAGGCGTCAGTTCCACGGTCACTTTGTCTCCCGGTAGAATTTTAATGTAGTGCATTCTCATCTTCCCGGAGATGTGTCCCAGCACGATGTGCCCATTTTCCAGCTTTACTCGAAACGTGGCGTTCGGCAGGGTTTCCTGGATCTCACCCTGCAACTGAATGGTGTCTTCCTTAGACATGCTCCACGTTCATCGAGTAGGCAGCACGCCACCTTTAAAATTCGCCTTCTTCAGCAAACTTTCATATTGATGCGACATGATATAAGCCTTCACCTGGGCCATGAAATCCATGGTCACCACCACGATAATCATCAGCGACGTACCGCCAAAGTAGAAGGGTACATTCCACTTAACGATCAGGAACTCGGGCAGCAAGCACACCAGCGTGACGTAAATCGCCCCCGCCAGGGTCAAGCGCAGGATAACCCGCTCTACATACTTCGCCGTCTGGTCACCAGGCCGGATCCCTGGCACAAAGGCCCCACTCTTCTTCAGGTTCTCCGCCGTCTCCTTGGGATTGAACACCAAGGCGGTATAAAAGTAGCAGAAGAATACTATCGCCGACGCATAAAGCAGCACGTATATTGGCTGCCCAGGACGCAGGGCCGCACTCAGGTCCCGTAGCCACACCGTGCTGTCGTTGTTCCCGAAATATCCCGCGATCGTTGCCGGGAACAAAATCAAACTTGACGCGAAGATCGGCGGAATCACCCCGGACATGTTGAGCTTCAGCGGCAAGAAAGAACTCTGCCCTCCATACACCCGCCGCCCGACCTGCCGCTTAGCGTAGTTCACCGGAATACGCCGCTGCCCGCTTTCCACGAACACCACCACAAAGGTTACCGCGATCGCTCCGATGAACAGCAACAACACCAAGGGAATGGAAAAGGCCCCGGTACGCACCAATTCCAGCGATCCACCCACCGCCATGGGAAGCCCCGCTGCGATCCCCGCGAAGATAATCAGCGAAATTCCGTTGCCAATTCCACGCTCGGTAATCTGCTCGCCCAACCACATCAAAAACAATGTTCCAGTCACTAAGGTTACAACGGTCACGAAGCGAAACATCAGCCCCGGATCGATCACCAAACCTTGCTGCCCCTCCAGCGCCACGGCAATTCCAAAAGCCTGAAAAGTCGCTAGAAAAAGGGTTCCGTAGCGAGTGTACTGAGTAATTTTTCTTCGGCCGGATTCGCCTTCCTTACGCAACTGCTCGAAGGGCCCATACACCTGCGCCAAAAGCTGCATGATGATGGACGCCGAAATATACGGCATGATCCCGAGGGCGAAGATGGTGAAGCGCGACAACGCACCACCGGAAAACATGTTGAACATCCCCAAGATCCCGCCCTGCTGGCTCTTGAAGAGTTCCGCCAACTGCACCGGATCAATACCAGGAACCGGAACGTGGGCGCCAATGCGATAAACGATCAAGGCGCCCAGCAAGAACAACAGGCGGCGCTTCAGATCCGCGTAACGCCCTGCCCCCCGAGTGATGCTTTCGTTGGCCAAGCCTATTCCTCTACCTTACCGCCCGCCGCTTCGATCGCCGCGCGCGCGCCCTTGGTCACGCCGATTCCCTTAAGCGTAACGGCGCGAGCCAGTTTGCCACGCAAAATAACCTTTGCCTTGAGCGCGATCCGCGGGATCACACCGAGTTCCTTTAACTTGGCGAAATCCAGCACGCTTTCTTGCAAGCGATCGAGGTCCGACAAGCGCACTTCCGCACTGGAATCCCTCCACAGGGAATTGAATCCGCGCTTAGGCAGCCGGCGTTGAATGGGCATCTGGCCGCCTTCGAAACCGACCTTATGAAATCCGCCCGCGCGCGCCTTCTGTCCTTTGTGCCCGCGGCCCGAGGTTTTGCCATGGCCTGAGCCAATTCCGCGGCCCACGCGTTTGGGCGCATGCTTCGCACCCTTCCCCGGTTTGATGGTATTCAAGCGCATACTAGCCCTCGCACTTAATTAGGTGCTTCACCGTATTGATCATGCCCCGCACTTCGGGGGTGTCGGCCAATTCCGTAGTGTGATTGATGCGGCGCAGCCCGAGACCTTTCACTGTCGCGCGATGGGACGCTCGCAGACCGATGACGCTGCGGATTAGGGTCACTCTTATGGTCTTACCAGTCACGGACATCGTTTACCCCGTAAGTTCTTCGACTGTCTTGCCACGTTTGGCCGCCACTTCGGCCGGCGTATTCATGGACTCCAGCGCGTTGAGTGTCGCGCGAACAACATTGTATGGGTTGGTGGAACCGAAGCACTTGGCCAGCACGTTCTGCATTCCCATCACTTCGAACACCGCTCGCATGGGTCCGCCGGCGATAATCCCCGTACCGTCGGAAGCCGGCTGAATCAACACCCTTGCCGCGCCATGTTCGCCAAGAATTGCGTGGTGAACGGTTCCTTTTTTGAGGTTGAACTTGACCATCTTTCGGCGCGCTTGCTCCATGGCTTTTTGCACGGCCACGGGGACTTCCCGTGATTTGCCTTTGCCCATCCCGATGCCGCCGTCGCCATCACCCACCACGGTAAGCGCGGCGAATCCCAGCAGACGCCCTCCCTTAACCACTTTAGTGACCCGATTAACGGCCACCATCTTTTCCCGCAACCCGTCGCCACGCTCTTCATTGGACTGATGCTGCTGACGCTTCTCTGCCATCGCGATTCCTTAGAACTTGAGTCCGTACTCGCGCGCCGCGTCTGCGAGCGCCTTGACACGACCGTGGTAACGGTAACCGGAGCGATCGAAGGCAACGCTCTCGACCCCCTTCTCTTTCGCTTTTTCCGCGATCTTCTTACCGACCAACACCGCCGCTTTGACGTTGCCGCCATTGGGCGCCACGCCCTTGATATCGGGATCCAGCGTGGACGCGCTGGCGATCACCCGAGAACCGGTTTCGTCGATCACTTGCGCGTACATATGAACATTAGACCGGTGCACCGTCAGCCGAATCGCCTTCTGCAGTGCGATTCTTACTCGCGTCTGCCGCGAGCGCCGCACCCTTGCTTGTCTCTTGTTAATCATATCGCTGCCTCATCGCCCAATCTTTATTTCTTCTTGGTCTCTTTAATGACCACGACCTCGTTGGAATACCGCACACCCTTACCCTTATAGGGTTCCGGGCTTCGATAGGCTCGTATTTCGGCTGCCACCTGTCCAACCATTTGCTTGTCTATACCCGTAACGATAATCTCGGTTTGAGTAGGTGTTACAACCTTGATCCCCTTGGGGATCTTGTGAGATACCGGATGAGAGAATCCGAGAGTCAGGTTAACCGCATCTCCCGCCGCCTGAGCACGATACCCCACCCCCACGAGGTTGAGTTTGCGCTCATAGCCCTTGGTCACACCTTGGATCATGTTCGCCATGAGCGCGCGAATGGTTCCCGAAAGAGCATTTGCCTGCGTGGTCTCGCTTGTCGTCTCGACCATCAACTGATCTCCCTCGCGTTTGACTCTGACATGAGAGGTCAGCGGCCGCACCAGGGCGCCTAGCGGTCCTTTGATGGACACGGAGTCAGCCGCGATAGCCACGTCCACGCCGCTGGGAATCGTAATTGGTAGTTTGCCTATTCTGGACATGTCGTATTCCTAGCTCATCAAGCGACGATACACAGCACTTCGCCACCGATACCGCTTGTGCGAGCTCTACGATCTGTCATCACCCCCTTGGAGGTTGAGACGATGGCAATCCCCAAACCATTCATCACACCGGGGATGTCCTTGCTAGCGCGATACACACGTAAACCAGGCTTGCTAATACGCTCGATTCGCTCAATTACAGGGCGCCCCGCATAATATTTCAAGGCGATTTCCAGTGTTGCCTTCACACCCTCGGGCTGCACGCGAAAGTCCTCGATATACCCTTCGTCCTTCAGCACCTGCGCGATCGCTGCTTTGACTTTGCTGGCCGGTATCGCCACCGAGCTTTTCTCGCCCGCCTGCGCATTGCGGATGCGAGTCAGCATATCGGCGATGGGGTCACTCATGCTCATTCAACAACCTCCCTCATCACACATCTCTTTTACCAGCTAGCCTTGGTCAGGCCAGGAATCTCGCCGCGCATCGCGATCTCTCTTAGCTTGTTTCGGCCTAAACCGAACATGCGAAAAGTACCGCGCGGGCGCCCCGTGAGTGCGCAACGGTTGCGCAAGCGCACCGGGCTCGCATTCCTTGGCAGGGCTTGCAATTTATCGCGCGCCTCCTGGCGGTCCTCGTCGGAGGCTTTGGCGCTGTTCACAACTTCCAGCAGCTCCGCGCGCCTCGCGGCGAACTTTTTCACCGTTGCGCGCCGCTTCGCTTCGCGGTTAATCAGGGCAAGTTTGGCCATGCCGACCTCAGGTTCGGAAAGGGAAATGAAAGGCGGCGAGCAAGGCTTTCGCCTCGTCATCGTTTTTTGCACTGGTCGCGATGGTGATGTTCATTCCGCGAATCGCATCGATCTTGTCATACTCGATTTCCGGAAAAATGATCTGTTCCTTCACGCCCATACTGAAATTGCCGCGGCCGTCGAAGGCTCGCGCGCTCATGCCGCGGAAGTCGCGGATTCGCGGAATGGCGATGGAAACCAACCGGTCCAGGAATTCGTACATGCGCTGGCCACGCAGGGTAACCATGCAGCCCACCGGATAGTCCTTGCGAATCTTGAAGGTCGCGATGGAGGTTTTTGCCTTCGTGACCACGGGTTTTTGTCCGGCGATCTTTTGCATGTCGCCCACCGCGTGATCCATGACCTTCTTGTCCCCGACCGCCTCGCCCACACCCATATTGATTACGATCTTCTGGAATCGCGGGACTTCCATCACGGATTTATAGCCGAATTTCTTCGTCAACTCACCGACGACGACACTCTTGTAGTGCTCTGATAATCGCGCCATGGGATTCGCCTTATGCGTCGATCATTTCGCCGTTGGACTTGAAGAAACGCACTTTACGCCCGTCCTCCAGCTTCTTGATACCCACCCTGTCCGCTTTATGGGTGGCGGGGTTGAAAATAGCCACATTGGAAATGTGAATGGGCATCTCTTTTTCGGTGATGCCACCCGTGGTCCCCTTCATAGGATTAGGCTTAGTGTGCTTCTTGACCCGGTTCACACCTTCCACTAGCACGCGGTCCATCTCGGACATTTTCAGAATGCTGCCGCGCTTGCCCTTATCTTTACCGGTAACGATGAGAACCTCATCGCCCTTCTTGAGCTTGTTCATCGCCCGCCTTCCTTACAATACTTCTGGCGCCAAAGAAACGATTTTCATGAACCGTTCCGTGCGCAGCTCGCGCGTCACGGGTCCGAATATACGAGTACCGATGGGCTCAAGCTTATTGTTCAGCAAAACCGCCGCGTTGGAATCGAACTTAACGCGCGACCCATCCTGCCGGCGAACTCCCATCCTGGTCCTTACCACAACAGCGCTATAAATCTCGCCCTTCTTCACGCGCCCGCGGGGGGCGGCGTCCTTAATGCTGACCTTGATGACATCCCCAATGCCCGCATAACGGCGCTTGGAACCCCCAAGAACCTTGATGCACATAACAGCCCGAGCACCGGTGTTATCCGCCACTTCCAACGTCGATTGCATCTGGATCATATTCTTCTCCAACTTGTCCGCAGCCTTGCTGGCTTACGGCTAGTTTTGGATCCCGTTCGGGTGAGTGAATCTGCGAAAGGTGCGCCGCGAAGTACGTACCCGTGAAAAGCCGCGCAGTATAGCGATCACTCGCTAGTGCCGCAAGGCCTGAAGCGCCTTTATTCTGCCCTAGCCTTTTCCACGAGCTTCACCACGCGCCACGCCTTGGTCTTGGACAAAGGGCGGCACTCCTCGATCATCACCAGGTCTCCCGGATGAAATTCGTTATTCTCGTCATGGGCGTGATATTTACCAGACCGGGTAACGAACTTACCAAACACCGGGTGTTTCACCTTGCGTTCCACCTGGACCGTGACCGTCTTGTTCATCTTGTCACTGACCACGCGGCCGGTAAGCCGCCTGCGGATGGCCTCGGCAGAACTCGTTTGCGCTGCGTCGCTCAAATTTGCTTCGCTCATACTGGCTTCGCTTTCTCCGTCATGATCGTTCGCACGCGCGCAATGGCACGGCGCGTCCTGGCGATCTCGCTGGAGTTGGAGAGTTGTTGGGTTGCGTGCTGCATACGCAGGCTAAAGTGCGCGCGCAGCAGGGATTGCAGCTCTTCGGTGAGTTGCGCTGGGGTTTTCTGTCTAAGCTCTTTGGTGTCCATCTTTCCTATCCATTTAGCCCAGTGCCCGCGACACGAAGGTCGTGGGAAGGGGCAGCTTGGCGGCCGCCAATTTGAAAGCCTCACGCGCCAGGGATTCTTCCACTCCATCCATCTCATAGAGAACCTTGCCGGCGCGAATATCCGCCACCCAGTACTCGGGGTTACCTTTTCCGTTACCCATACGCACTTCGGCGGGCTTCTGGGAGATGGGCTTGTCCGGAAAGATACGAATCCAGATGCGGCCACCACGCTTGACGTGACGGGTCATGGCGCGGCGAGCGGCTTCGATCTGGCGCGCGGTGATACGGCCCGGACCGATGGCCTTCAGGCCGTATTCGCCAAAGCTAACTTTGGTGCCGCGGGTAGCCACACCCTTGATGCGGCCCTTCTGGTACTTCCTAAACTTGGTTCTAGCCGGCTGTAGCATTCTTGGCTCCCCTTCTTACACGCTTCTCGGGCTCGGGGGCGGGCACGGCCGCGGGTTGCTCACCGCGTCCTAACACTTCACCTTTGAATACCCACACTTTGATTCCAATAATCCCGTAGGTGGTCTTGGCTTCGCCGAAGCCATAATCGATGTCCGCACGCAAGGTGTGCAGCGGCACACGGCCTTCGCGATACCACTCAGAACGCGCGATTTCGATACCATTCAAGCGACCCGAACTCATGATCTTAATGCCTTGGGCTCCCAGGCGCATGGCGTTGGTCATGGCCCGCTTCATGGCGCGGCGAAACATGATTCGCTTTTCCAATTGCGCCGCGATTCCGTCCGCGATGAGCTGGGCATCGAGCTCGGGTTTGCGAACCTCTTCGATATTGACATGCACCAGCACGCCCATCATCTTTTGCAGGCGGCCGCGCAAGGCTTCAATATCCTCGCCTTTCTTGCCGATGACCACGCCCGGGCGCGCGCTATGAATGGTGATACGCGCGTTCTTGGCGGGCCGCTCGATGATGACCTTGCTCACCGCGGCGTGCGAGAGCTTCTTCTTGAGGAAATCGCGAACCTTGATATCCTCGTTGAGCATGGTCGCGAAGTTCTTGCTGTTGGCGTACCAGCGCGATGTCCAATTACGGTTTACCGCCAGGCGAAAACCGGTGGGGTTAATCTTCTGTCCCATAACTATTCCTTAATCCCCCACGCTGACGTAGATGTGACAGGTGGGTTTGGTAATTTTCATTCCTCGCCCCTTGGGTCCGGGGCGGAAGCGCCGCAGCGACGTCCCGCGCTCAACGAAAACCGTCTTCACCTTGAGTTCGTCAATATCTGCACCGTCGTTATGCTCGGCGTTGGCGATGGCGGACTCGAGTAACTTCTTGAGGATCGTCGCCGCCTTGTGGGCGCTGAAATTCAGCACGTTGAGCGCCCGGTCTACCGGAAGGCCCCGAATCTGGTCCGCGACCAAGCGCCCCTTTTGCGCGGACAGCCTGATGCTGCGTAGAGAAGCTTTAGTCTCCATGCTCTATCCCTTCCTCGCCGGTGATGCAGACTTCGGTGCTGCAGACTTCTTGTCGGCAGGATGCCCTTTGAACATGCGAGTCAGCGCGAACTCACCCAACTTATGTCCCACCATATTCTCGGTGACATAGACGGGCATGTGCTGCTTGCCGTTGTGCACGGCGATGGTCAGCCCAACGAAATCGGGTAGAACCGTCGAGCGGCGCGACCAGGTCTTGATCGGGCGCTTGTCGTTCGTGGCCTTTGCTTTCTCCACCTTCGCGACTAAGTGGTGATCTGCGAAAGGACCTTTTTTTACTGAGCGTGCCATAACCTATGTTCCTTACGCGGAGTGACGCGAGCGGACAATCATGCTTCGCGTGCGCTTGTTAGTGCGAGTCTTGTATCCCTTGGTGTACTGGCCCCAGGGCGTTACGGGATCGCGCTTGGTACCGGTACGGCCTTCACCACCGCCATGGGGGTGATCGACTGGGTTCATCGCCACACCGCGAACCGTTGGGCGGATACCGCGCCAGCGTTGCGCGCCGGCCTTGCCGATAGAGCGTAGATTGTTCTCTTCGTTGCTCACTTCACCCAATGTCGCCCGGCAATCCACGTGCACCTTGCGGATCTCGCCGGAGCGCATCCTGATCTGGGCATAGGCGCCTTCGCGGGCCAGCAACTGCACACCGGTACCGGCGGCACGGGCCAATTGCGCACCCTTGCCTGGCTGGAGCTCGATGCAGTGAATCGTGCTGCCGACCGGGATGTTGCGCAGCGGAAGCGTATTGCCATTCTTGATGGGCGCTTCCGGGCCGTTGACCAGTTGGCTGCCGACCGTCAAACCCTTGCAGGCGATGACGTAGCGGCGCTCACCATCGGCGTAGCACAGGAGGGCCAAGTGGGCGCTGCGGTTCGGATCGTATTCAAGGCGTTCCACCTTGGCTACGATACCGTCCTTGTTGCGCTTGAAGTCCACCACACGATAGTGCTGGCGATGGCCACCGCCTTGATGACGGGTGGTGATCTGGCCCATGTTGTTGCGGCCCGCGTTCTTGCTCTTGCGTTCCACCAACGAGGCAACGGGCTTGCCTTTATGCAAGTGCGCGTTGACCACCTTGACAACGGCACGACGCCCCGGAGAGGTCGGCTTGACTTTTACGAGTGCCATTACTTGACTCCCCCTGCCGCAAAATCGATCTCTTGCCCCGCCTTCAAACTGACGTAGGCTTTCTTCCAGTTGCGGCGGCGGCCTTCGCTGCGGCCGAAACGTTTGTGCTTGCCTTTGACGTTGAGGACGCTGACACCATTGACTTCGACCTTGAACATCAACTCCACCGCCGCCTTAATCTCAGGCTTGGTGGCATCGGCCATCACGCGAAACACGGCCTGGTTGTGCTTCTCGCCGACGTAGGTGCTCTTCTCCGACACTTGGGGCGCGATTAGGACCCGCATCAAGCGCTCGGGATTAAACTGGGCGGGTGTCATTTGTACAACTCCTCGATCTTGGCCAGCGCCCCTTGGGTCACGATCGTGCGGTCGTAGCGCGTCAGACTGACTGGATCGGTTTCGTGGGCCTCGAGCACCAGGACATCGGCCAGGTTACGCGAGGAGAGAATCAGGTTGTCGTCCAGAGAGTCGGTGATGATGAGTACGTTGCCAAGGCCCATGCCTTTGAGCTTGCTCACCAGCACCTTAGTCTTGGGCGCATCCACGGCAAAGGTGCCCACCACCGCTAAGCGGCCTTCGCGCACGAGTTGGGAGAGGATGGTCTGCACACCTGCGCGATACATCTTGCGATTGACTTTGTGCGTGAAGTTTTCTTCCGGACTGCTAGGAAAGGTCTTTCCGCCACCGCGCCACAAGGGGCTCGAGGCACGGCCCGCGCGAGCGCGGCCTGTACCTTTTTGCCGCCAGGGCTTCTTGGTGGATTTGTTAACGTCGCTGCGGCCTTTCTGAGCGCGCGTTCCCTGCCTGGCATTGGCCATGTAGGCCGTAACCAGCTGATGCACCAGGGATTCGTTGTACTCGCGGGCGAACAGGGTGTCGGACGCAGTTTGCGTCGCGGCCGGTTGGCCTTTGTCGTCGATGATTTGCAGATCCATCACGCCCCTCCACGAGAGGCCGGGGTTACCACGACGTTACCGCCGCGTGAACCGGGGAGGGACCCTTTGATCATCAGCAACTGGCGCTGGGTGTCGATGCGCACAATCTTGAGATTCTGAGTGGTCACGGTGACATCGCCCAGGTGGCCCGGCATCTTTTTGCCAGGAAACACCCGGCCCGGATCCTGGCGCTGGCCGGTGGAACCCGGCGTATTATGCGAGGCCGAGTTACCGTGGGAGGCGCGGTTTGAGCGGAAGTGGTGGCGCCGAATGACGCCGGCGAACCCCTTACCTTGGGTCTCGCCGCCCACATCAACCATTTGGCCTTCCTTGAAGATGTCCACGCCCACAGCGGAACCTGCTTTTAACTCGGTGGCTTGGTCCGGCGTCACGCGAAACTCTCTCAGGATGGAACCGGCTTCGACTCCAGCCTTGGCGAAATGCCCAGCCATGGCTTTCGTCACACGGATGGGACGGCGCTTGCCGTAGGCGATTTGAACGGCGGAATAACCGTCGTTCGCGAGCGTTTTGACTTGGCTCACGCGGTTGTTGGATACGTCGACGACCGTCACGGGAACAGCATCCCCGTCGTCTCCAAACAGCCGCGTCATGCCGACCTTGCGGCCTAGCAGACCTAAACTCATTTTATTACCCTCGCTTGAGGTGCCAACTACAATTGGTTGGCGGTTTTCTTCGTGAGGCGTGAGGCGTCAGGCATTAGGCGTAAAACCAGATAGCTGGACGCCTCACGCCTATCGCCTCACCCCATCACAACTTAATCTCTACATCCACCCCTGCGGGCAGATCCAGTTTCATCAGCGCATCGACCGTCTTGTCCGTCGGATCGATGATATCCATCAAGCGCAGATGGGTACGAATTTCCATCTGGTCTCGAGAGGTCTTGTCGATATGCGGGGAACGCAGCAAATCGAAGCGTTGAATCCGCGTGGGAAGCGGGACAGGCCCACGCACCACCGCACCGGTACGCTTAGCGGTTTCTACAATTTCAACCGCCGATTGATCAATCAAACGGTAGTCGAACGCCTTAAGGCGAATTCGGATTTTTTGGCTTTGCATCGCCATTTAGCGCTCCAGAGAACTACTCAAGTATTTTAGCCACGACGCCCGCACCGACCGTGCGGCCCCCTTCCCGGATCGCAAACCTCAGCCCCTCTTCCATCGCAATGGGCTGGATCAACTGCACCGTGATCGAGATGTTGTCCCCAGGCATCACCATCTCGGTGCCCTGCGGTAAATCGATACTCCCAGTCACATCCGTGGTGCGAAAGTAAAACTGCGGCCGGTATCCATTGAAAAACGGCGTGTGCCGCCCGCCTTCTTCCTTGGACAATACGTAGATCTCAGCACTGAATTTGGTGTGCGGGGTGATACTCCCAGGCTTGGCCAGAACTTGCCCGCGCTCGACCTCCTCGCGCTTGGTGCCCCGCAGCAGGATCCCGGTGTTGTCCCCCGCTTGGCCTTGGTCCAAGAGCTTCCTGAACATCTCCACGCCCGTGCACACGGTCTTCACCGTGGGCTTCAATCCCACGATCTCGATCTCCTCTCCCACCTTGATGATCCCGCGCTCGATCCTCCCGGTCACGACGGTCCCCCGCCCAGAGATGGAGAAGACGTCTTCCACAGGCATCAAAAAGGCTCCGTCCAAGGCGCGCTTGGGCAAAGGGATGTAGCTGTCCAGCGCATCAGCCAACTTGAAGATGGCCCCCTCGCCCATGTCGCCCTTGTCGCCTTCCAAGGCTTTGAGCGCCGAGCCAATGATGATGGGGGTGTCGTCTCCGGGGAATTCGTACTTCGACAGCAGTTCGCGCACTTCGACTTCGACCAACTCCAGCAGCTCCGCATCGTCCACCATGTCGGCTTTGTTCAAGAACACGACAATGTAGGGCACCCCCACTTGGCGCGCCAATAAGATGTGCTCTCGCGTTTGCGGCATGGGGCCGTCGGCCGCCGATACCACCAAGATGGCCCCGTCCATCTGCGCCGCCCCAGTGATCATGTTCTTGATGTAGTCCGCATGCCCCGGACAGTCCACGTGCGCGTAGTGCCGCTTCGCCGTTTGATACTCCACGTGCGC
>JBKKAO010000394.1:0-3255 GCA_046714645.1 Burkholderiales bacterium
ACTGCTGGGCAGGTAAGCGCGCGGCGCGCTATCCTGAACCCCGCATGCCTCGTCGTTGGCGGCACCCTGTGCAGTGCGCTTGCGCAGGCGCGAGAGCCAGCGGCGGGCTTGAGAAGGGTAACAAAGATGGACCGACGCGGCCAGTGCCTGGCTTGAATCATCGGACACAGCAGAGCAGCGACTCACGGTGCGCAAAAGACACTGCCGCGCAGCGGCTTACTTGAACTTTAGTTCAACTTTAGTTCGAGCGGACGCGTTGCAAGCTGCGCTTGCAGGCGCCGCTCAACATGGCGTTAGTGCTCAACAACGGGTTGCCGCTCATTGACGAGTATGCATAACGTGCATATACTGGCTTTGTGTCCGATTTCACCCGAAGAAGAATGCCGCAAACCTCAAGAAGCATGGCGTATCGCTCTCTGAGGGCGATGGAGTGCTTAACGATCCTCTCGCGCTCACCGTCGAAGATGACAGCACCGAGGGAGAACCGCGCTTCGTCACGATCGGCATGAACGTCTTCGGAACCCTGATGGTCGTTGTCCACACTCCTCAAGGTGACGAGTCGCGAATCATTTCAGTGCGGAAACCCGACCCGAAAGAGCGGAAAAACTATGAAAAAGGTGTATGACTTCTCCAAAGGCAAGCGCGGCGCGGTAGTACCGACCACCGGCAAGACCCGCATCACCATTTATGTGGATGATGCAGTTCTCAAGCGCTTCAAGGCCCAATCCGAGAAGACGGGAAAGGGCTATCAGACCCTTATGAATGATGCCTTGAACTCCTACCTCGGCCTCACCGAGCAGCTCATCACGCAAGAGCTCGTGCGCAAGATCGTGCGTGAGGAGCTCGCCGCAAATAGTTGAGCACACTTTAGTTCGAGCGGACGCGTTGCAAGCTGCGCTTGCAGGCGCCGCTCAACATGGCGGTTAGGCGTCTGCAGCAGCTGAAGGTCACTATGAGTAACGCATCGCCGGTACTTTCGAATCAGAAGCCGTGCGTCTTGTTTGTCTGCGCAGGGAACACTTGCCGTAGCGTGCTGGCAGAGCATATCGCCAGAAAGAAGTTTGGCCGAATCATTGACGCGTCCTCTGCTGGTCTTCAGCCCGGTACGGGTAGAGGATTCCGAGAATGCGATCTATACCCTCAAGTCCCTCCTAAGCGTCGATGCTAGCAGCCACCAACCGCGCGATGTTCGAACTGTGGATGTCGAGCGCTTCGATTTAGTTATCACCATGAACAACCAGATCGCAACGGAGGTGCGTCGACTCTTTCCAAACCTTCCGGTCGAGCGCCTCGTGAAATGGCGAATCAAAGATCCATACGGTGACGATCCTGCGGAATACCAACAGTGCGCTCATGCTATCTATGCAGCACTGAAGCGGTTACCAATACTCGCGAGCAAGCAATGAAAGGCAAGGAGACGCCTAACCCGTGGCTGCAGGCCACGCTTACCAGCGGGCGTCGCCCGCTGGCTCCCGCGCCTGAGCCACAACGTTGGGCTGCAAGGTGGGGCACGCGATGACAGCCGAGCGCAAAGACACTTGGGCAGCGGGAAAATTGTACGAACCCTATGTGGGACGTTGGAGCCGTCTCGTTGCGAAGGATTTTCTCGCGTGGTTGGAGATGCCGCCGAACCTGGACTGGCTAGATGTCGGATGCGGAACTGGCGCGCTGACCGAAGTCATCCTGAAGCATGCCAAACCCCTCTCCGTGAAGGGCATGGATCCGTCGGCGGGATTCATCGAGCATGCCAAAGCCCATATCACCGATCCGCGCGCGACGTTTGACGTCGCCGACGCTCAGTCGCTGCCCTTGGAGTCGGCGCGTTTTGGGGCCGCTGTTGCGGGCCTCGTCCTTAACTTCGTGCCGAAGCCCTCCCTCGCGGTCCGTGAAATGGCGCGGGCGGTGCGGGCTGACGGCGTGGTGGCTGCATACGTCTGGGACTATGCCGGGAAAATGCAGCTGATGCGCTATTTCTGGGACGCGGCAGTTGAGCTCGATAGAGGTGCCGTCGAGCTGGACGAAGGACGCCGTTTTCCGCTTTGTCAGCCCGATGCTCTGGCCGGGCTGTTCGCACAGGCCGGACTTCATGAAGTTCAAGTTCGGCCGATCGATGTTCCCACGAGATTCCGCGATTTCAACGATTACTGGACGCCGTTTCTTGGCGGCCAAGCCCCCGCGCCGGGATACGCAATGTCACTCAGCGAAGAGGGGCGCGCTGCCCTGCGGGAACGAATCCGCGTCAAGCTCCCTATTGCGAGCGACGGGTCTATTGACCTGATTGCGCGTGCCTGGGCTGTTCGCGGTCGGACACCAACACATGAGCAACCGTGAGGCACATTGCAGCCACACCATCCGGTGCGGCGGACGCGGTAAAGCGCCGCGCCGCTGACCGAAACGTTGGGCGTCTGGAAATTGCAATAATCAACCGCGGTTATAGACTGACCGCTTTTCCACACCACGAAAGGGGAACCCATGAATTACACGAAGCGCTTTCTAGCCACTGCTCTGGGTCTGGCCGTTTGCGTCCCGGTTTACGGACAGGACCTTCCTCAAGGCGTCGTCATGTTGGATACCGCAAAAGCACAATGGGAAAAGTCGCCGATTGGAGAGTTTACAAAAATTTATGGTGACCAGACGAAGCCCGGTCCGTATCTCTTCCTTACCAAGCCGCGTCCTGGCCCAAGCGTCGCGAGCAAGCCGCACACCCATCCAGACACGAGGACATATACCGTCATCTCTGGCACCTGGTACGTCGGATTCGGCGATAAGTTCGACGAGTCGAAGCTGATTGCGTTGCGGGCGGGTAGCTACTACACGGAACCCGCGGGTGTAGCCCATTTCATCCTGATCAAGGATGAAGGCGTCGTGGTGCAGATCGGAGGCACCGGGCCGAGCCGACTAATCCCTGTTGACGCTGAGAAGAAATGAGCGGCACGGGCGGTGATGATCCATCGCATGACGCCCAACAGCACAATCGAGAGGGACGCGCGCAAGAGTAGCGCGCGCCCCTCATTGTGAACGTTAGGCATCTACCATGACAGTCACCCTCGATCCAACGCTCTGCGCGGGCTGCGGAAAGCAGCTCGATGAACCTGCGGGTAAGCCTCCCTGGCGCATAGAAAACTTCCGCTGGCATGATCTGCGTCACACTTGGGCAAGCTGGCTCGTGCAACACGGCACACCACTAACGCTGTGCAGGAGATGGGAGCTTGGGAGTCTGAATGGAATGGTGCGGCGGTATGCGCATCTTGCGCC
>JBKKAO010000395.1:0-3952 GCA_046714645.1 Burkholderiales bacterium
CCGCTAAAGAGTGGCGTTGGCAATATCTTCGGGTAGATTTGGCGTCAATTCCAACTTGGTCATGACCGCCCCTCCTAAGCTACCTTGTCCGAAGACACGGCGCTTGGGCTGCCCGACCTCGACGGACGCATCGTATCGGTTTCTCGGTTTTTCCCCTTAGGAGGGAATTCAAACCGCCTCGGACGCGGCGGGCAAACTCCTGAGATCCGGTACTGCGGCTGAGACACACACCTTGAGAATGGACGCCACCCCGGGTCATCCGCTCGCTGTATCCCATGTAGCTGGACGTGACCCTGGCCGCGGGCAAGATCATCCAGATGGAGAACTGGGTCATCGATCCCCCGCTCGCGCACTCCAAGCAGCGCGTCACGCTCGTGGGCTTGTTCCGGCCCGCGAGGCGATGGAATAAGCTCCACGAAAACCAAACTGGAGCCCGAGGTCATTTTCCAGTGCTACCATCGCCGTAGAGCATTTTCGATAGGAGGTATCCAACCATGTCCGCCGTCCTCGACTCGCCTTACGCTCAGGCAACCAATCTTTACGATGTCACCCATTACGTCGGTGGCAAACGCGTGCCCTCTCAATCGGGGCGCTATGGCGACATCTTTAACCCCTCCCACGGTGGGGTGGTGGGACGGCTGCATCTGGCGAACGATGCGGAAGTCGGAGCTGCGGTGGCAACTGCCAAGGCGGCCTTTTCTAGTTGGTCTCAGATGCCCGCTCTGGGACGGGCGCGCATCCTGTTTCGCTACCTGCAATTGCTGCAAGACAAGCGCGATGCGCTGGCCGAGCTGATCGTTAGGGAGCACGGCAAGATCTTCTCCGATGCCGTGGGAGAAGTCATGCGCGGCATCGAAGTGGTGGAGTTCGCCACCGGCATTCCCCAGCTATTGAAGGGGGAAATCACCGAACAAGTGGCCCGCGGCATCGACGCCTGGTCCGTGCGCCAGCCCTTGGGCGTGTGCGCGGGGATCACACCCTTCAACTTCCCGGTCATGGTGCCCATGTGGATGTACCCCGTAGCCATCGCCTGCGGCAACACCTTCATTCTGAAGCCCTCCGAGCGCGATCCATCACCCAGCCTGATGATGGCGGATCTGCTCAAGGAAGCGGGCTTGCCCGACGGTGTGTTCAACGTGGTGCAAGGCGATAAGGTGGCGGTGGATGCGATCCTCGCCCATCCTGATATTCAGGCCGTGAGTTTCGTGGGTTCGACGCTGGTGGCCAAGTACATCTATACCACGGGCGCCGCCCACGGCAAGCGCGTGCAGGCGCTGGGCGGCGCCAAGAATCATATGGTGGTGATGCCCGACGCGGATCTCGAACAAGCCTGCGACGCCTTGATGGGCGCGGCCTACGGCTCCGCGGGCGAGCGCTGCATGGCCATTTCCGTGGCGGTTGCGGTGGGCGACGCGGGCGACAAGTTGGTCAGCGCGCTAGAACCGAGGGTCAAGGCCTTGAAGATCGGCGAAGGCCATCAAGCTGGCGTCGAGATGGGCCCGGTGGTGACGGGTGCGGCCAAGCAACGCATCGAGACGCTGATCGGCAAGGGGGTCACTGAGGGCGCCCAGCTCACCGTGGACGGGCGCGCTTGCAAGGTGGCCGGTTTGGAGAAGGGTTTCTTCGTGGGCGGCACCTTGTTCGACAACGTCCAAGCGCACATGAGCATCTACCGCGAGGAGATTTTCGGGCCAGTGCTGTGCGTGGTGCGGGTGCCGGATCTGGCTGGCGCGGTAAAGCTGATCAACGAAAACGAGTATGGCAATGGCGTGGCTATCTTCACGCGCGATGGCGGTGTGGCGCGCGAGTTCGTGCATCACATTCCCGTGGGAATGGTGGGTGTGAACGTTCCCATCCCCGTTCCCATGGCGTTCAATAGTTTTGGAGGTTGGAAGAAGAGCTTGTTCGGCGATCATCATGCCTACGGCCCGGAAGGTGTGCGTTTTTACACCCGGCAAAAAGCGGTAATGCAGAGGTGGCCCGATAGTATTGCCAAGGGCGCGCAGTTCGCCTTTCCACAACTGAAATAGGGGGGGACATGACCTCGCAGCGGGTCACCCAGCAAGAAGCAAATGCAGTAGTTCACCTGAGTGCGGAGCGCTTCGGGGATGTGCGCCGTCGCGCGCGCGCCGTGGCCGATGCGCACTGGGGCAAGACGGTGAGCTACTCGCGCAAGGTCTTCATTCCGCTCACGACCTACTGCCGCAACACCTGCGGCTATTGCACCTTCTACAAGGTGCCGGGGCAGGCCGGTGCGCGCTACATGACGCCGGAGGAAGTTCTCGAGGTGGCGCGCAAGGGTGAACGCCTGGGCTGCAAGGAAGCACTGTTCTCTTTGGGCGAGAAGCCCGAGTTGCGCTACGTGCAAGCGCGCGACGCGCTGGCTAAGTTGGGATACCAGCGCACCGTCGATTACCTGCGCGACATGTGTGCGCTGGTACTGCGCAAAACCTCCCTCATCCCACACGTCAACGCGGGCACGGCACCGGTGGAGGATCTGCTGGCGCTGAAGTCCGTTTCGGGCAGCATGGGCATGATGTTGGAGAACGTGAGCCGCCGCCTCACCCGCGTAGGCCAAGTGCATCACGCCTGCCCCGACAAGACGCCCTTGCAGCGCCTTCGCACCCTGGAGGCGGCTGGCCAAGCGGGCGTGCCCTTCACCACCGGTATCTTGATCGGCATCGGAGAGACCTGGGAAGAGCGCGTAGAGAGCCTCGCCGCCATCGACCAATCGCATCGCAAGCACGACCACATTCAAGAAGTCATCGTGCAAAACTTCCGCGCTAAACCCGGCACGCCCATGGCGGCCCATCCGGAACCTTCGCGCGATGACATGGAACGCACCCTCGCGGTAGCGCGGTTGCTGTTGTCTCCGGAGATCAGCTTGCAAGCCCCCCCTAATCTGGAAGAACGGTTTGAGTCTTACCTCGATTACGGCATCAATGATTGGGGCGGTATCTCGCCCCTCACGCTGGATCACATCAACCCCGAGCGCGCCTGGCCTGCGGTGGCGGAACTCGCAAGGCGAACCCAGGCACAGGGATATCAATTGCAAGAACGCTTGACGGTCTATCCCCACTATCTGAAGCCGGAGCAGGGCGGTCGCTTCCTCGATCCCCATCTGGCCCCGCTAGTGTCGCGGATGGCAAACCAAAGCGGCATGGCGAGGGAGCAGGTGCTGTCGTGATCGACGTCTTGCACAAGGCGTCAACGAGCGTGCGGCCAATCTTGGAGCGCGCCCTAGAGGGCCGCGAGATCTCGCGCGAAGATGGCGAAGCGTTGTTCCGAGTGCAAGACGCCGATCTCACCGCCTTGCTCGCCGCCGCCGATGACGTCCGCCGCCAGCGCGTGGGGGAGAACGTTAGCTTCGTCACGGTACGCAACATCAACTTCACCAACGTGTGCTACATGGCATGCCGCTTCTGTAATTTTGGCGTGCATCGCGAGTCGCCCGAAGCCCAGTGGCTGTCCCTGGACGAGGTTGCGCGCCGGGCGGAGGAAGCCTGGCTGCGCGGCGGCACGGAGGTGTGCATACAAGGCGGCTTGCACCCCGATCTTCCGGCGGATTACTACCACCGCCTGGTGGAGGTTGTGAAAGCCCGGGTGCCGCGCATGCACATACATGCCTTCTCGCCCTTCGAAATCTGGTACGGCTCGAAGAAGGCCCGCAAGACGCCGCGCGAGTTCCTGAGCGAGTTGAAAGCGCTGGGCTTGGGCACCATTCCGGGCACGGCGGCGGAAATTCTCGACAAGGAAATCCGCCTTCAGCTCACACGCAACAAACTCTCCGCAGAGGAATGGGTGAGCATCGTACGCGACGCCCACGCGGTGGGCCTGCGCTCCACCGCCACCATCATGTACGGCCACATCGACGGACCGCAACATAGGGCGGCGCACATCGATTTGATTCGCTCCATTCAGAAGGACACCGGCGGCTTCACCGAATTCGTGC
>JBKKAO010000396.1:0-3486 GCA_046714645.1 Burkholderiales bacterium
AGGCAGTCGCGTCACGCCTTGGCCGAGAGATCGCCATCCAGTGGTTTGAGAGCGAGGTGGACAAGGACAGCAATCCCGCCCTGGAGGCGAACGCCCTGCTCTCTGATGGGCGTTGCCACCTGGTTGCGGGATATCCGCTGTTCGCCAGCGCACTCGGCGCGCCGAAAGAAAAGCGTGCCAGGCTGCCCGACTATGAAGGGGCGACACGTGAGGACCGGCAACGCTGGGTGCCGGTTAACGAGATCGTCGCGAGCCGTGGCTACCGGTTCGCCCCAATGGTGGTTGTACTGGGCCCGAGGCAAGCGAGCCGCCAGGTCAGTACACTCGGCGATCTCAAGGACTTGACCCTTGTTGCCGAGGAGGGCACCTTGGCCGACGCCGTGCTGATGGCGTACGGCGGTGGCATTCTCGTCGATCGGATCACGCATGTGGCCCCGGGCCCGGCCCTGTTCGAGCGGATGGAGCAGGGGGACTATGACGCAACGCTTGTGGAACTGCATAGGCTGGACGCCTACCGTGCGCAGCGTCAGGACAGCAAGCTATCGTCTTCGGGCCATTATCACTCGATAGGCTTCAACATCGGCTTTATTGGCTTGGCGAGCGAGGCGCCCCTTATCGCAGCGGTGAGTGCCGCCATCGGCGAGATGCTGGCCAAGCAAGAACTGCCGGCTCTCGCCCAGGCGACGGGTCTCACCTATCTGCCACCGCGACAGCCCGATGTCTTGACCACGATCTCGCGTGCGCAGCTCCGCGGCGACTGACGTCAGTAGTTCCGGATCCATTGCTGCCGCACGAGCGATCGTGCTTGAAGTGCTTCAAGTGTAAGAGGCGATTGCTTCTTTAGAAGGAAGACCAGGTCTGCATCTAAGTCAGCATAGCGCCCAACGCCCAAGCTCAGCCGCCGTCCGGCCGCAGCGAAGCGGAGGCGGTCGGCTGGAGCGCCTTGTTGGGCCTGTCAAAACGGTGGCAAATAGAAGTTGACGCCGATTGAGTAAAAGTTGCCGCTGTTTGCCGTCCCAGTACTGTGGCCATAGGTTGTGTCCAGTTGTATGCGCTCCGGGATCAAGCCGAAGCTGACCCCTACATGCAATGTTGGATCTGTTGCGTTGTCACCAAACACCTCGCCGAAAGTTGAAATGCGTCCGGTCCACGCGTGCTCGACGGCAAGCCCCCAAGTGGTTCGGTGCGCATCGAGCACACGATCTCTCAGCCAGCCGAGATTGAAATGGGCGACTGTGGCACCATTGCCAGACATCAGGCTTAAAGGCACATAGGCGTAATCTGTGCCGCCCTGGCCTTGGTCTGGACGCAAGACGCCGAAGGCAACTCCGAAGCCGTAGTTTCCGTTTTCAAGGGCACGCACCAAGGTCTTGCCCTGCACCAAGTAACTCTGCACTCGGTCGGAACCCTCTGACTTCAGCGCTGCAAGCCCCGCAGTAACCTCGAAATTACCGAAGGGATTGCAGGCTGGGAGCGCCCACCACTCGCTAGTATCTTCAGACCCTTGCCGCCACGTCTCCATCTGACAGGCGCGAGCCTCCGTTAGACCAGCGTCATCGGTAACAAGGGGGCGTCCGGCCCATGCCACTGTAGGCATGAGCGAAAGCCAACAAAGAAATGCTAGGCGTGACTTCACTGAAGTTTTAGAGATGCAGAGCAGCGCTAACCCGGCGCCGGCGCGCGAAGCGCGGCGGCTAGCCAGGCGTGCGGTGGCGACCGCACTTCCCCCGGTTTGCACAGCACGCCGTCGTGGCGCGCTACTTGGCCGGCGGGGCAAGCGGTTGCCCCTTGTCCACGATGTAGGTCGCCAAGACTTTGGCCTTGCCATCGCCGGTGTTGATGCCTTCGTGTACTAGACCGGCCGGTACGAAGAAAGTCTCGCCTGCTTTGACCACTCGCGGCGGTTGCCCCTCGATGCGCAGCTCGATCTGCCCCTCGAGAATGTAAGTGAGTTCCTCCCCAAAATGAGTATGGCGGCCGGTCGCGACACCCGGGTCGAACTCGCCGCGGACTTGTACTGCGACCTTGCCCGGCGTGCTCAGATCTTGCGTTTGCAATGCAACGCGGGCAAACCCAGCCTGCTGTGCACCCACCAACCCAGCAGTCCCCCATGCGATCGCAGCGATCCCGTACAAGAAATTGCGCATTTGCACTCCTCTTTTTTCAGTTAATTTGAATCCGACATTGGTTCACAACTTGGCCGCACCTGTCCCGAAGCGCGACGCTCTTTGCCAATGAAGCTAGAGACTGAACGATATTTCATCTGGCCCTCCTTGTCTTTGTCGACACACTCGAACCCTCCCGTGTGAAGCGAGCCCACCTCTTTGCTATTGATGACGGCACGTCCGCGTTGAGCGGCGCTCGAAGAGCGTCCGCTCTCGAACGCGTGGTTAGATTGCCTATCGGTACACATCTTTCCGGTGTCCGATCTTGAAGATCGTTATCTCGCGACGTCCGTCGTCTATGAGATAAATGATCCGGTAACTTCCTTGTCGTACCCGATAGCGATCGGCGTATCCGGCGAGTTTTTCGGCACCCTGCGCCCGAGGGCTAACAGCGAGTGCCTGAAGTCGCTCAACGATCCGCTGACGCTCAGCCTTGGTGCCTGCTGCCTCAAGTTCCTTTGCGGCCGAGGTCTTGATCAGGAGCCTATATTCGGCCACGCCGCTTCAGGCCTTGAACGAACGTGTCGAAGGAGAGGCTTTTGTCGTTCTTCCTTTCGGAGAAGGCCGCAAGATCCTCGGCGTCCTCGGCGAGGGCGGCCTTGACCGCGTCGTTGACCATATCGGAAATCGACCGGTCCGATGCCGCAGCCTTTAGACGAAGGGCACGGTGGACGTCGGCCTCAAAATAGACGGTAGCGCGCTTTTGCGTATCCATAGGCTGAATCATGACGTTGCAACGTTACAACGTCAAGACGTCCCAGGCCATCTATCGCCGTGTTCAGCGTCCGGTTGAGCGACCGGTTATACCGCAATATCGACGTAATCGACGCGGCTGGCGGGTGGCGGAATGGGAGTGCCATCTTCGCGCAGACCTTCAAGATGGAACTCGATTGCTTCGCGGATCTCGGATTCGACTTCCTCAATGGTGCCACCCGTAGCTACACACCCCGGTAGGTCCGGAACGTACGCCGAGTAGTTGCCTTCGGCCTTTTCGATCACGATCGCATAGCGCATGGGTCCCTCATTTCTTCAATCCAGACTGTTTCAGAATACTGCTTAGCGTGCCAGGTGCCAAGTCGTCGGCAGGTTTACCTGGAACCGTAACCCGGCCGGGTTTCGCAGAATGCTTGAACTGGCGGTGGCTACCTCGTGTTGCGACCAGAAACCAGCCAGCCAAACTTGGCCGAGAAACAAAACGAACGCATCGCGCGGCTCAAACAGGATGCCGCCCAACTACGCCAATGGCTCAAAGAAAACCCCGAAGATCGCAAGGGCGCCAAGGGCTCGATCCGCAAGAGCAACCGCACCGATAACGAGTCGG
>JBKKAO010000397.1:0-24825 GCA_046714645.1 Burkholderiales bacterium
GTGCTGAGACCAAACAAGGGGATGCCAATACTACAATAGCCATCAACTACAATAGCCATCACTGTCAGGAGCACAATTCGGCGGGGCATCTAAAGATCCTTGGATACTGTGCGCATGATTTTCAGCCTTATTGATCGAGATGTCGTTGATTACGAAATCGCAAATGCTAAGCTGTGTGTTGCGAATTGCCATATGGGAAGCTTGGCGGAAGATGATCCGAATGTGTAGTGTCTAGCTGCTTAGCACAACATCCGAGGGTTAGCATGGGAAAGAAGGAACGACGCGCCCAATCTGGAAGCCATTCACCGGGCGTTATCATAAAGGGGCCCTCACGGGGAGGCAGAACGATCGCATCCTGGATGAGCTCTGTGAAGTCTGTGGTTATAGAGTACGCGCGTTCGGTCACCGGACAAGCCAGGAACGGTCGGGTTGCAAGGCCCCAAGCGCGCAGTCAGAAATCGGCGCTACGCCCGGTAAATCAGTAATTGTTGTGTACTCGGCTGTGTACTCAAATTTAGTTTGAATAAGCGTAATCGAGTATTGGCGCGGCTTCCAGGCCGCATTCATGATTTAGGTCCAATCGAGTAGGGGTAGATTAAGCTCGGAGGAATGAGGGCCGATAAGTGGCTATGGATTCGATCTGTCTAATTGCCGGTATGCGGGTCTAGCGGCGATGCCCACCTTGTTCATTGTCTGCGCACCCTCGGGTGCGGGTAAAACCAGCCTGGTAAATGCCTTGCTCGCGCGCGATCCCGCTATCAAGCTGTCCGTGTCCTATACGACCCGTGAACCCAGGCCAGGTGAAGCGGACGGCCGTGACTATCACTTCGTAACGCGGGCGAAGTTCCAAGAAATGCTGGAACAGGGGGCCTTCCTGGAAAGCGCGCAAGTGCACGGCAACTACTACGGTACGTCACAAGCCTGGATAACAGACCGGATGAAAGAGGGCGCTGACCTATTGCTGGAGATCGATTGGCAGGGGGCGGCCCAGGTGCGCCGCCTTCTTCCGCAATGCGTGAGCGTGTTCATCGTGCCGCCCTCGCTTGATGCGCTACGGCAGCGGCTCACCCATCGAGGACAAGATAGCGCGGCGGTCATCGAACGCCGGCTCGCGGCGGCGCGCGAGGACATCAGCCATGTGAGCGAATTCGACTATGTTATTATCAATCAGCGATTTGAAGATGCCGTGGAGGATTTACTCAGCGTCGTTCGAGCGCAACGATTGCACGCGGCGCGGCAACTCACACTCCACAGCGCATTAATCAACACCATGAAGTAGTTCTGGTTGTGTAGGCAGCTGGGCGTCGTAGAAACGAACAAGCAGTAGGAGAGCAGATGGCACGCATTACCGTGGATGATTGTATGAAGAACATTAGCAACCGATTCATGTTGACCTTGGTCGCGACGCATCGCGCGCGGCAGCTGGCGCAAGGCGCGAGCCCTTTGGTGGAAGCCAACCGGGACAAGCCCACCGTCATCGCGCTGCGCGAGATCGCCACCGGGAAAATAGGCGAAGAGATCCTCAACAAGACCAATTCTTAAGCAGCGTATCCCCCTTCGCTAGAGTTCTCGCCCCTTACAGAAGGTACCCTCTAACTTTCCCTTGAAACTCTTCGCCGAAGGCTGCACAGGAATATGTCCGAAGCGCAACCTCTCCTCCGCGAAGCATCGGCCTACCTAAAGCCCGAAGATCTGCATCAGCTTCAATCGGCCTTCGAATTCTCCGAGGCCGCTCACGAGGGGCAATACCGCCGCTCCGGCGAACCTTATATTTCGCACCCCCTCGCCGTGGCAAGCATCCTCACGGAATGGCACTTGGACGCGCAGGCGCTTACCGCCGCCCTCTTGCACGACGTGATGGAAGACACCCGCATCACCAAGAGCGAAATCAGCGACAAGTTTGGCAAGCTGGTGGCCGAACTTGTAGACGGCGTCTCCAAGCTCGACAAGATCGAATTCGAAAGCCACGAGCACGCACAGGCGGAGAACTTTCGCAAAATGCTGCTTGCCATGGCGAGAGACGTGCGGGTGATCTTGATCAAGCTCGCCGACCGCTTGCACAACATGCGCACGTTAGACGCCATGCAGGCGCTAAAACGGGCGCGCATCGCGCGCGAAACCCTTGAGATCTACGCACCTATTGCCAACCGCCTCGGACTAAACGGTCTTTACCGCGAGCTGCACGAACTTGCCTTTCGCAACCTCTATCCCACTCGCTATCAAGTTCTCAAGAAAGCGCTGGAGGCCGGCAAGGGCAACCGCAAGGAAGTCATTGACAAGATTCAAAGCGCCATCAAACACCGGCTCGCGAGCGTGGGCATCGATGCCGCGGTAACCGGTCGCGAGAAGGACTTGTACAGCATCTATCACAAGATGCAGGAGAAGCATCTGAGCTTCGCCGAGGTGACGGACATCTATGGGTTTCGCGTGGTGGTGAAGGACCTTCCTCAGTGCTACCTCGCCCTGGGAGAGCTACACGGGTTGTACAAACCCATCCCCGGCAAGTTCAAGGACTATATCGCCATCCCCAAGGCAAACGGATACCAATCGCTGCATACGATCTTGTTTGGCCCCTTCGGCAATCCCATCGAATTGCAGATTCGAACCCAAGAGATGAACCGCATCGCTGACGCGGGCGTGGCCTCGCACTGGCTTTACAAGAGCACCGATGCCTCGCTGACCGAACTTCAAAGAAACACCTATCAATGGCTGCAAAACCTCCTGGAGGTGCAGTCCCAAAGCAGCGATTCCTTGGAATTCCTGGAACACCTCAAGGTAGATCTATTTCCCGATGAGGTCTACGTGTTCACGCCGAAAGGCGAAATCATGGCCTTACCTAGAGGTGCTACTTGCGTCGATTTTGCCTACACGGTTCACACGGACATCGGCAATCGCTGCGTGGCCGCGAAGATTAACCAGGAACTGGTGCCGCTACGCACCGAACTCAAGAACGGCGACCGCGTGGAGATCATCACCGCCGCCCACGCGAAACCCAATCCCGTCTGGTTGAACTTCGTGGGTACGGCCAAGGCCCGGCACCACATCCGCCATTTCCTGAGGAATTTGGAGTCGGAAGAATCCGCTCAGTTAGGCGAGCGCCTACTGGCGCAGGCGTTGAGCGCCATGGGCTCCGATATTCAATCTATCGACGAGCGCAGGTGGGATCGCATGAGCAAGGAGTCCAGCGGAAAATCCCGGCTGGAGGTTCTGGAAGACATTGGCTTGGGCCAGCAGCTCGCCATCGTCGTCGCGCGCCAACTCATCTCCTTCGGAAAAGGCGCCAAGGAAGTCATGCGCCCGCCCGCGCCTACCGGTCCGGTGGTGATTCGCGGTTCCGAGGGAATGGCGTTGCAGTTCGCCAGTTGCTGCCGCCCAATCCCGGGAGACCCCGTGCGCGGGCTGATCCGAAAGGGGCGCGGAATGGTGGTGCATACCCACGACTGCCCCGTGTCCGCGAAGATGCATCGCGATCCCAGCAAATGGCTGGATATCGAATGGGCACCGGACACCAACCGGGTCTTCCCCGTGAATATCGATTTGATTGCGTCCAACGAGACCGGGGTCTTGGCGAAAGTGGCCGCGGAAATCGCACAGCACAATTCGAACATCGAGAGCGTGACCGTCGACGCGGGGGACTCGACGGCCTACACCACGGTCCACTTCACCCTTCAGGCACAGAACCGGCCCCATCTCGCGCAGATTATGCGTGGGCTGCGGCGCCTGCCCGAGGTCGTTCGCATCAACAGGGCCAAGGCCGAGTTGGCCCCCATCAAGACCAAGCCTGGCACTGGACAATGACGGGTAAAGTGCCAAAATATGCGTCGCTAAGCTACTCCAGGAGAAGCACAGATGAAAAGCCTATGGATACTCATTTTCGCAGTGTTAATGGCGTTAACCACTTCGGCCATGGCGGGCGACGACCTGAATACGGACGGCAGCAGTAGCGCACCACCTAAATCCCTGCGGCAGGAATCCCTCGAGTTACCGGGCGTGACCGCCTGCCATCAATGCGAATGGCGTCCCAGCGCCCACACTATGGCCGCCGTTGAGCGCTGCGGCATTGACGATCAAGGAAACGCCAAGGTGGCGTTATTTGAGTGCGGATTTTCTCAGGACTGCAAGCGCGTATGCCACTTCATACGCTGCGGTGTTGACCTGAACTGATCTACGCGCCAACCGAGGCCAAGGCGGTATAGTCTGGGGACTTGGGGCGGTTGCGCACCGGGTTCTTGAGCTGGCCTAGGCCCTCGATGCGGCACTCCGCCACATCGCCGTGTTGAATCACCACAGCTCCCGGCGTACCCGTGCTGATGATATCCCCAGGATAAAGCGTCATCACCTGTGAGTGGAAGGACACAAGATAGTTTGGCGAGAACGCCATGCTGGCTACCGTGTTCTCGCGATGAACCGCGCCGTTCTTGTAAGTTCCCACGCGAAGTTGGAGCACATCGAGCACTTCATCTCGCGTAACGAGTTCGGGACCGAAAGAAAAAAACGTATCGAAATTCTTCGAGCGTGTGAGGAAGCGCGGATTCTTCTGCAGAATGTCTTCGGCCGTCATATCGGTGATCAAACAATATCCCGCCACATAGTTCGGCGCCTGCTCCTCGCTCACGAAGCGGCAGTGCTTGCCAATGATCACTCCCAGTTCCGCCTCTGCGGTCACGCGCTCCGACTGCGGAGGGAGAATGATGCTCTCGCCCGGGCCGATGATGGTGTGATCGCCCTTCATGAAGGATGCGGGCTCGGCGGGAAAGGGCGCTTGCAGATCCGAGGCATGGTCCCGGTAGTTCAGCCCGATCCCCCATATTTTTCGAGGCCGGCGATACGGAGGGCCATACTCGACGGCGGCGGGATCCAAGGCGCCGGGGGTGCGCTCGGCATCTCGCAACAATGCCGGCGTCAGACCCTGCTCGATCAAAGTAAGAAGCTCCGCCGCCCAAGACAATCCGTGATGGGAATTAATCCGGCTCACCGGAACCACACCCGCGTCGGTGACAACCGCCGCCGTTTCCGCGCCGTCTATCCTAATGGTGCAAAGACGCATCTTTCCTCCCACCCCCTTCACTCCACGAATCTTTTCCCATTGTAGCCCTGGGTTTAATGACGATCGCCAGGGGCGGCGATGAGGTAGCATTCAACGCGTAGGCAATTAAAGGAGGAATGCATGACGCAATCTCTGATTCATCCGGGAACGATCGATTGGTCCGGTGAAAACCCGGGTATGTATTTGAAGGAAACCGCGGACGGTCCCTTCGTCACGCTCATCAGCTTCTTCCGCGTGATGGTGTCGCCCCATGGCCGGGGTCACGCGGCATTCATGCTGTTGGATCCCCAAGGGGACGGCAAGAACAACTCTTCTCCCAATCTATGCCTCACCGACAACGAGCCGCTTGCCAATTATCTCAAGACGGGTTTCGTCGCCAATTTCGGGGCCTTTCGAGGAGTGAAAGGACTATCGAACTGCCGTATGGCACCCGCCTGGGATTTTGTCGCCGCAGGGGACACCCGGTCAACGTACACAGAGTGGTTTCGTAGCAGCGTGGGCCAAGTCAGCTTGAATTGGGATGAGCTTGGCACGCCCTTCGTCGTGGATCTCCCGAAGGAAAAGTCGGCGACGGGACAGCATCAGATGCTTTCCCTATTCGTGGAGGCGAAGTCGGTTCGCGCCTCGATCAACGCAACCCCCGTCAAGGGTCAAGCGTTTCCCAGAGAATTTGCCGGCCGCCAAAACAGTAGTACAGCGTTCCTCGCATTCTCGGAAACATGGCTTCGCGTGTGAAAGCTCGCGGAAGAGCGAGGACGCTACTAAAGGCTTGAATTTGGTAGGTGGTGCGAGATTCGAACTCGCGACCAACGGATTAAAAGTCCGCTGCTCTACCGGCTGAGCTAACCACCCAAAAAAAGAGGCCGAATTCTACTGATGGCCCTAGGGGGTGTCAAACTTCGGCAGGTGAAATGGAAACTCAGGAACTACTGCGTTCTATGCGCCAATACAACCATCTCATGGTGGCCGCACAGCCGAGGAGGATGGAAAAGAAGGTGACAAAGGAACCTAGCGCTAGGGTGGACAAGCCAGTAATCCCTTGGCCGATGGTGCATCCCAAGGCGGTGACACCCCCGAATCCCATAAGCACGCCACCCACCATGTGATTGCGCAGGTCCGGCACCGTGGTGAATCCTTCCCAACGAAACTGTTTAGTCGCGAGGCAGTAGGCTAGTGACCCGGCGAACATCCCGATGACCGCGGCAATACCGAAGGTCACTTTTAAGGAAGCATCCGTCCATAGCAGAAGCAACTCGAGGGAATACCCTACGGGTCCGACAAAGGTAAAGGATTCGGGGCGCTTCGAGTTCGTACCCACGAAGGCCTCACTCAATGTGTTCGGATCCTCCGCCAGATAACCGATCCGTCCGCTGACGTACCAGCCGCCCGCGACGATGACTCCGATGAGAACCCCGGCGAGAAGGTACTCGCGATTACGGCGAAATCCGGCGTCGGCGAAAACAAACACCGCGATACCCGCGACGATCAAGGTTGTGCAAGCGATACGTGCCCAAGACGCATGCATCCCCGTGGCACGCACTAGCACGCTGGGCAACTCCTGGCCTCCGGGGAGATGCAACGAAACGGAGTCTAATAGGTTCACCCGAGCCACAGCGAGCAGTCCCTTCAAGGTGATGTAAGCGGAAACGCCTAGACAAAGCAGGACGACAAGAGATTTCAAGTTGCCACCGCCTAGGCGAACGAGGTTCCTTGACCCGCAGCCCGATGCGATGGTCATGCCCACCCCGAAGAGCACTCCACCGGCGATGTGCGAAAGCCAGATAAAGCGCTCGCCTGTGTAAAAGGATTTGGATACATCGATCCAACCCGCTATGACCAACAGGTTGGTGCAACCCATAGCTACCGCGATAGCGAGAAGCCATAAGCGCATGCGTGACCAGTCGCCCATGTTGATCGCGTCCGATACGGCGCCCATGGTGCAGAAGTGCGTTCGGCTCGCAATCATTCCAAACACGAAGGCGAGGGCAAAAGCGGCCCACGCGACGAGCGCGGCAAGTTGACTGGAATCGTCCATCGGGATTCGTGCGAAGACAGCGCTGGATTCTAGCCGATGGGGTGTCGCGCAGAGGGCGCGAGCGGGGGAAATCGCTACTTGAGCCGGGCGAGCCGCTGGCGCGCCTTGTCCGCGGCGTCGGAATAGGGGTATTTGGTGATGAGATCTTCGAGCGTACTTCGCGCGGAACCCGATTCGTTCAACGCGGCGTAGGCGCTCCCCAAATTCAACATGGCGTCCGGCACCTTCGGACTGTCCGGATAGGACTTTATCAAGGTCTGTTGCGCTCCGGCAGCCGATCGGAAGTCATGCAGATTGAAGTAAGAATCTCCAATCCAGTACTGGGCGTTGGCAGCGAGCGCGTCGTTGGGATAGCGCTTGACGAATGCGTCGAAAGCCGACACGGCGCCTTGGTAATCCCCCATCTTGTAGTTATTCATAGCGCTGTCGTAGGCACGGCGGACCACATCTTGAGCGGCGGATGCGGAAGTCGCCCTGGCCACGGAGGGCGCTACGGGAGGAGTGGGCGCGGTAGGGGCGGCCGGCGCCGCAATGCTTGCACCTGTGGTGGCGCTTGGGGTCGCGGCCGTGCTAGGCACGGAGGTCGCGCCTGGCGGGTGCTCCAGCTTGCGGATACGAGCCTCGAAATCTCCAAGTTGCTTATCTCGTTTCGCCGTGTCAATGCCGCCCTCTTGCTCCAGCCGCTTCAGGCGCGCATCCAAATCGGAAAGCTGTTTCTCTCGCGCGGCCTGGTTCTCAGGTGTTGCGTCCTGTTCGAAGCGCCGCATGCGGCTGTCCAGATCGAGGTACATGTCCTTCTGCCGCTTCTGCGCGCCCTCGATGCTGTTGTTGAGCACCTCGATCTTCCCGCGCAGGCGATTGACATCCGCGTTGAGGGTTTCCATCTTATTCATCAACTCGATGACGCCTCGGTTCTTGTTATCCGCTTGAGCGAGACGGATGAGTTCTGTGGAATCTCCAAAAACGGGCCGACTCACCCATAGCAGCGCCGCGATGCAAAGACAGTAAGGGATGCGCATGGCTAGCATGGGCGCGGGCCTTTACCGGGCCATTCCTTCGCCGCCGCTGTAGACGATGTCCACACGCCGGTTCTCTTGGTGCGCATCTTCTTCTTCGCCTTGCAGGCGCGGTTTCTCCTCGCCGAAGCTAACGCTTTCGATTTGCGCGGAAGGGACACCCAACAAAGCGAAGGCCCGTTTAACCCCATCCGCCCGTTTTTGACCTAATGCCAAGTTGTACTCGCGGCTGCCTCGCACGTCACAATTACCTTCCAGACGAATTCTTACCTGTGGATGATCCAGCAGGAATCTGGCGTGAGCCTCGACCACTTGGGAATACTCACCCTCCACGCCGACGCTATCGTAGCCAAAGTAGACGCTGCGCTTGGAGAGCAGATTGCTCGGGTCGTTCATCGCGGCCGCGGACTCCTTTAGCGCTTGCTCAGTGAGCGTGGTGGGAGGCAGCGGCGAGACCACGGGCTGTTCGCCTTGCTCTCCCGCCGCGCCTTGCCCTTGCCCATTCTGGCCGCCGCCGTCGGTACCTTGCTGCGCCTGCTGAGCCGCCAGTTGCGCCTTCAATCGCGCCTGTTCCTCGGCGACTTGCTTCTCTTTGGTCTGTTGCTCTACGGCCTCTGCTTGCTTCTTCTCAGCCTCCTGCTTCTCGAACAAGTCGCGCTGTTCCACGGCTGCTTGATTCCCTCCCAAGAAACCCTTTCCTCCACAGGCGGAAACCAATAACGCAGCAGCAATTCCGATCCACACTTTATTCATTAAAAACTCCCTCGATTATCTATTGACGATTCGCCAAAATCGGTCCCCACGCCGGCTCTCTTACGTCCGGTGCTTGGGCCGTGATGCGCTGCTTGATTCTTCCATCGCTTGAGACTGCCGCGAGAGTGCCGCGGTTCTTGCCGACCGACGAGTACAGAATGAGTTTTCCGTTGGGTGCAAAGGAGGGGGATTCGTCCAACGGGTTGTCCGTGATCGCCAGGCTTTGCCGGCTACCCAGGTCCATGATCGCGACGTTGTACCGGCCGCCGTTGCGTTGCACGTACGCGAAAGACTTGCCGTCCGGGCTGTAACGTGGGGTTACATTGTAGTTACCGTCAAAGGTCATGCGTTCGGCTTCGCCGCCTCCCACGGGCATGCGGTAGATCTGGGGACTACCCCCCCGGTCGGAAGTGAATAAAAGCCACTTCCCATCGGGCGAGAAGCTGGGCTCCGTATCGATAGCACTACTGTGGGTCAGGCGTTGTAGACCCGTACCATCGGCATTCACCAAATAAAGCTGTCCGGAGCCATCGCGCGAGAGGGCGATGGCCAAGCGCTTACCATCCGGATGCCAAGCCGGCGCGCTGTTGCTACCCTCGAAATTGGCCAATATTCGCCGCGAACCATCCTTGAGGTTATGCAGAAAAACGATGGATTTGCGGCGCTCGAAAGACACGTAGGCGATCTGAGAACCATCTGGCGACCAAGCGGGAGACATGATGGGTTCTCTATGCGCCAGGATGAACTGGGAATTGAATCCGTCGGCATCGGACACGTGCAATTCGAAGCGCGCGCTGGTCTTGGCTACGTAGGCGATCCGTGTACCGAACACTCCGAGTTCGCCCGTGAGTTTTTCATAGATGATGTCCGCGATCTTGTGGGCGGTGGCTCGCAATTGCGGAACGGTCACCGCATAGGAATACCCGGCCAGTTGCGATTGCTTGACGATGTCGATCAGGCGAAACCTTACCTCTAACCGCCCATCCGGACGCGTACTGACCTTGCCGATGACCAAAGCTTGGTCACCCTTGTCGCGCCAGTAGCCGAACTTCACCTCGGAGGGCTCCGCCGGGAAGGGTCTGGCATCTCCGGGGGCGCCTAGCTTGAACAATCCGCTGCGCAGCAAGTCCGCCGAAACGATCTCGCTGATGCGATGTGCAAAACGCTCCTCGCCGGCGAAGGGGAGTACCGTAACCGGTAGCGCGGACTGACCGCCGCCAATGATCTCGATGGTGAGTTGCGCCGAGGCGGAACGAAGGGCCAAGAAGGTGAAGGCCATCACCATCGAGAACAACGTTCTCCAGGAACGGAAGGTGGGCGCTTGGAGAATCGATGAAATAGGACGAGTTCGAAAGGACATTAGCATTAATCCAAATTATAGAACCGATCGGGTCAGCGGGTCACGCATCATGCGCACTGCCAGCGATTGGATGCATCCCAATCCGTATTGAAAGAGATGCGGTGTTGCCTATTCTAGCGGGCGGAATTTTAGGTTGATGATCCGTAGTTGTTGGAATAATTCGGGCTGGCTTGGGACCGGAAGCGGCTCGGACGCCTTGATCGCCCGCTCGATGGCGAGATCGTAGGCCGGAACACCGCTGGACTTAACCAGCCTGATCTCTAACACATCTCCGCCGGGAAGCAGGGTAACGCCGTAGTGCGCCTCTGGATTACCGGCGAGTCCGGGCGGAAGATTAACCTTGCTCTGGATCTTGGCCCGTATGCGGGAAATATGCTCCTGCAGGAGCTTTGTCTGCGCGGATACCTGTTCCGCCTCGCGCTTACGCCGCAGCTCCTCGTCCTTCTTGCGCTTATCGTCTTCCTTGGCCTTTTGCTCCAGAAGGGCGTCCTCGCGCTTGCGAGTTTCTTGCTCAAGTTTGCGCTCTTCTTCGATGCGCTTCTTCTCTTCAAGACGTTCTTCCTCCTGTTTGCGCAGATCGGCTTTTTTCTGCTCGATTTCTTCCTTCTTGCGTTTGCGCTCAAGTTCTTGCTTGGCTTTGAGTTCGATGTCCGCTTTGGTGGGTGCCTCCACCTTGGGGGGTGGAGGCGGCCTCACCTCCACCTTGGGCTGAGGTTTGAGCTGCGGCTTGGTTGGGGGCGGGGGCGGTGCGGGTTCCGGCGCCACCTTTTGGGAGGGAAGTTCCTCCCACACATCCACCACGATGGGTTCGACTATTCTGGTCTGCCAACTTACTCCGAAAAACATGAGCGCGAAGAACGCCAGGTGAACACCCACGGCAAGCATGCCGGAGGGTATGCGCCCCGGCTCTGGGTACGTTGCCTGCATTAGCCCGGCCTCGGTTTTGCCAGTAAGCCGACTTTCTTTACTTGGCTGCGCTGCAATACGTCCATTACTTCCAGCACTTTCCCATACAGAACATTCTGATCGGCGGCAATGACTACGGGCTGGTCGGGATTTTGAATCTGCTTTTCTTTGATGATGGTGAGTAGGCCATCCAGCGTAACGGGCCGCTCGATAGCGGGCGTGTCCTTGTCGCGCACATAGAGTTTTCCATCAACCTTGACCATGACCTCGATGGGCATCGCCGGCGGGGCGTTGGACTTCGAGATCTGCGGCAAGTCCACGTAGCTCGTGCTAATGAGAGGCGCGGTCACCATGAAAATCACCAGCAAGACCAACATTACATCGATGTAAGGCACGACGTTGATCTGGCTCATGAGGCGGCTTGAACCCCGCTTTCCGTAGGCAGCCATCTTCTTAGCTTCCGCCGCTTCCTTGGCGTTGCAAAATGTTGGAGAACTCCTCCATGAAGCTATCGAAACGCGTGGACAGCCGCTCAATGTGACGGGAGTAGTAATTAAAGGCGATCACCGCGGGGATGGCGGCAAACAGGCCTATGGCCGTGGAAATCAAAGCTTCGGCAATGCCCGGTGCTACGTTGGCGAGCGTGGCACGTTCTACATTCGCCAGTCCGCGAAAGGAATTCATGATGCCCCACACCGTTCCTAGCAACCCGACATAGGGGCTCACCGCTCCCACCGTCGCCAGAAATGCGAGATGCGCTTCCAAGCGGTCCATTTCACGCTGGTAGGTCGCGCGCATGGCCCGCCGTGTGCCGTCCATGACCACGGAAACAATGAGTCCAGTTTGTCGTTTGAGCTTGACGAACTCGCGAAACCCCGCCTCGAACACCCGCTCCATGGTTCCCGAGGCGCGGCGGGCACTCACAACGGATTGATAGAGTGAGTTGAGATCCGAGCCACTCCAGAAAGTGCGCTCGAAGTCATCCGCCTTCTTGTCCGCATCGCGCAGGACAAACCACTTGCGGAAAATGAACCACCAGGAGAGCACCGATAGAAACAGCAGGATGCCCATGATCAACTTCACCAACAAGCTGGCGTTGGCCACCAGTGTGATGATCGAGAGATCTTGGGTAACGTTCACTTTGGCTCCTCTGTTTTAAGCCGGCCCGCAAGCAGGCCGAGTTTAATTCGTATGGATTCAGGTAAGGACACGGGGCGCAAAGCATCGCGGCTCACGCAAGCGAGGTTCACCGCCGCGTCCAACAACAAGTCCTCGTTTCTCGACACCCGCTATCGGTGTCCTGAAACCTCACAGGCAGAACAAAACGGGACAAGGCAGGAGCTAAGAAACTCGTCAAAATGAGTTACAAGCAAAAGGTAAACCCGATGCGATCGTCATAGCCTGGAGACAGACGATCATGGGCTCCACAGATCGGGCTGGGGGGCTTGATTGGGTGCCGCGAGCCCGAAGTGGCGATAAGTGGCCAGCGTCGCCATCCGCCCCCTGGGTGTGCGTTGTAAATACCCTTGTTGAATCAGGTAGGGCTCTAGCACGTCTTCGATAGTGTCTGATTCCTCGCCGATGGCGGCGGCAAGATTGTCCAACCCCACCGGTCCGCCATTGAATTTCTCCAATACCGCCAACAACAGCTTGCGATCCATCACATCGAGTCCAACGGGATCCACGTCCAGCATGGACAGCGCGCTGTTTGCCACCTCACGAGTCACCACGCCTTGGGCCTTAACTTCGGCAAAATCACGCACGCGCCGCAACAGCCGGTTGGAAATGCGCGGGGTACCACGGGAGCGGGTCGCAATTTCCTCCGCGCCTCGCCCCTCTATCTGGACGCCTAATAACCCCGCGGAACGCTCGACGATGCGGGTGAGTTCCTCGACGGTATAGAACTCCAAGCGCGAGACGATACCGAAACGGTCACGCAAGGGATTGGTCAGCATGCCGGCGCGCGTGGTCGCTCCCACCAAAGTGAAGGGGGGCAGGTCCAGCTTCACCGACCTCGCAGCGGGACCCTCGCCGATCATGATGTCGATCTGAAAATCTTCAAGGGCCGGATAAAGAATCTCCTCAACCACCGGACTGAGACGATGAATCTCATCGATGAACAAGACGTCGTTGGGCTCCAGATTGGTGAGCAGCGCCGCCAAGTCTCCCGCCCGCTCCAACACAGGTCCCGAGGTCTGGCGTAAGTTCACCCCCATTTCCTTGGCGATGATGTGCGCAAGCGTAGTTTTGCCCAAACCCGGAGGGCCGAACAGCAGCACATGATCCAGCGATTCTTTTCTATTGCGGGCCGCTTCGATAAAGATGGAAAGCTGCGAGCGGATCTTTTCCTGTCCCACGTACTCCTGCAACGCTCGCGGCCGCAGCGCGCGTTCCACCGCCTCTTCTGGAGGCGCGGTATTGGGCGCAAGGAGCCGGTCCGCCTCGATCATGGCCGGCCGCAGCGCCGTGCCTTATTCCGGCGTGCGTGCACGAAACTCCTCAAGCGCTTGGGCCGCCTCCGGCAAGGCGGCTTCGGCTGCCTTGGGCATGCCGCTCGCCGTTTGATAAAGCCGCTGGCTGATGCGGCCCGTCACCTTGAGCACCGCGTTGATGAAGTACTTCTTGCCCACCGGGGACATGGCGAACCGAACGCTCTCGGGATTCTCGTTGATATCGAAACGCATCTCGCGATCCTCGCGATCGTAGAGCTCCTGCATCTCACGCCGCTCCACCTCGGCACCGGGCACCATTCCCTGCATGCGTCCACCCAAGGTCAGCGCCGCCATCACGTGAAAGGCCACACCATGATCGGTAATCTGCAACTGTTTACGGCCCACTTCGGTTCGAAAATGCGCGCCCAGCACATCCAATTCCGAGTCGTTGAACTCCTTGTCAGACAAGTCCATCCACTCCGGGAGTAGCCACTCGAAATCGGCGAAGTTATGCCGGACCTCCCGCATCATGGCGCTCACCATGGCGCCTTCGGCCTTCTTCCAGTGCGGGTTTTCAGGAATCCAGTCCTTACCGAGCTTTTGCTCTTTCCCTAGGCGGTACAACTGCCCGCGGGCCGCGTTCAAGCTCTCTTGTTTCAGAAAATAGTTTCCGATGGCGACGGTGGTCTTTAAGTCATGCATGTTGATCAGTTGCTCGATCTTCTCCTGCTTGGTCTGGGCGCTCGCCATCGCCGCCATGACTAAGCCCGCCACGCCCACCATCATCCGCCAAGATCTACTCACCACCTGCTCTCTCCTATGCATATTCGCCTCGCTCTTCAACTCCAAGATTTCTCGATTGCCCGCGGTTATTCGATTGTCGATTCTATAAGACCTTCGAAAGTTGTTTGAGCGCTTGGCGAATGGCATCTGCGGTAGATAGCGCAACATCCACCTTGGCTAAAGCGGCACCGGCCTCGCGCTCGTTGTAACCCAAAGCGACCAAGGCGTTCAACGCGTCGCTGCGGGCCGAAGCTTCCGCGCTCACTCCTTGGGAACCGGCGATCGAGGCGAGTTTGTCTTTGAGTTCTAGCAGTAATCGTTCGGCGGTTTTACGTCCGATGCCGGGGACTCGGGTCAGGCGAACGGCATCCTGCAACGCGATCGCCTGATAGAGCTCGTCCACCGTCATCCCCGAGAGTACCGACAAGGCCGTGCGCGTTCCGATCCCGCTCACCCGAAGCAGTTGGCGAAAAGCCTGGCGCTCGCCTTCGCTCGCGAAACCGTAGAGCAGATGAGCGTCCTCTCGCACGATCAACTGCGTGTGGAGCGTGACCTTAGCGCCGTTTCCAGGCAGTTGATAGAAGGTACTCATGGGAACGTCCAACTCGTAGCCCACGCCTTGAACGTCGATGAGCACCGTGGGCGGTTGCTTGCCGATTAAGGTTCCGGCAAGGCGCCCGATCATACGAGCCGTCCGTTTCGCATGCGAAATCCCGCCGTGCTCAAGCGCCCAAGACCCAAGCCACCGTGCGCGTGGCAGATGGCACAGGCCAGCGCATCCGCCGCATCCGCGCTGGGACTCTTTGCCAGCACCAGTAAGCGGCGAACCATCTCTTGCACCTGCTCTTTGGCGGCATGGCCGTTGCCCACCACCGCTTGCTTCACTTGCAATGCCGTGTATTCCGATACCGGTAACTTGCGCGATACGGCGGCACAAATGGCGGCGCCACGGGCTTGTCCCAGGAGCAGGGTGGATTGGGGATTGACGTTGACGAACACTTTTTCCACGGCGATTTGTTCGGGCTGCCAGCCATCGATGACTTCCCCCAGCCCGCTCAGTATGGCATCCAGGCGATCGGGAAGCGTGCCCTTCTCGGGCGTGCGGACGATGCCGCTCGTGAGGTAGCTGATTTTCTGTCCTGTCCGGGTGATCACGCCATAACCCGTCACGCGCAATCCAGGATCAATCCCGAGAATACGTACGCAATGTGTCGTCGAAATCACCCAGGGTCAAGCGTCCACGATCGCGGTGGTGTAGACATCTTGCACGTCGTCCAGGGTCTCCAAGGCATCCAACAACCTCTGCATCTTGGCCGCGTCCTCACCGGTCAGCATGCTCTCATTGAGAGGTTTCATGATGATTTCCGCCAGATCGGCTTTGAGACCCACCTTGCCTAAGGCTTCCTTGACGCCCAGAAATTCTTGGGCCGAGGTCACCACTTCCACGCTGCCATCGTCGTGGGTCACCACATCCTCCCCGCCGGCCTCGATAGCGGCCTCCATCACTTTTTCCTCGCTGGTCCCTGGCGCGAACACGATCTGGCCGCAATGTTTGAATAGAAATGCCACCGAACCATCGGTGCCTAGATTGCCGCCATGCTTGGTGAAGGCATGGCGCACATCCGCCACGGTCCTGGTGCGATTGTCGGTTAGACAATCCACGATCACGGCCGCCCCGGCGATGCCGTAGCCTTCGTAGCGGATCTCTTCATAGTTCACGCCCTCCAATTCACCGCTGCCGCGTTTGATGGCGCGTTCAACATTGTCCTTGGGCATGTTGGCCTCGTAGGCCTTGTCCACCGCCAAACGAAGGCGCGGATTCATCCCGGCATCAGGACCCCCTGCCCGGGCCGCGACGGTGATTTCCTTGATGAGCTTAGTAAAGACTTTGCCGCGTTTCGCGTCGGCCGCGGCTTTTCTATGCTTGATGTTCGCCCACTTACTATGACCGGCCATAAATCCATTTGTGGCAAGCATTGCCACCGCGTTGAGGGTTGAAGAGGGAGTCTCGATAGCGAAAAGTGTAGCATAGCCCCTCTTTTACGCTCCCCCTCATCTGCCTCGGAACCGATCATGGCTGCCCCACTCGTCGTTGCAAAAAGCGTTGAAGAAATCGCCTTGCTCCCCGCTCTGGCTAACCGCCACGGGCTTATTACCGGCGCGACGGGCACGGGTAAAACGGTGACCTTACAAAAACTCGCGGAGGGTTTCAGCCAAATCGGCGTGCCGGTATTCATGGCTGACGTGAAAGGCGATTTGTCGGGGATCAGCCAGGCGGGCCAGCTCGGTCCCAAGCTGCAAGACCGGCTTAAATCCCTGGGCCTCCCCGAGCCCAAGTTCTCGGCCTGTCCAACCATGCTGTGGGATGTGTTCGGCGAGCAAGGCCATCCCGTGCGCGCCACCGTGTCGGAAATGGGCCCCTTGCTGCTGGGGCGCATGCTCGAACTCAACGATACGCAGGAAGGCGTCCTATCCATGGTATTCAAGATCGCCGACGACAATGGCCTATTGTTGCTGGATCTAAAAGATCTTCGCGCCATGCTTCAATTCGTCGGAGACAACGCCAAGCAATTCACCACCAACTACGGCAACGTCTCACCGGCGAGCGTGGGCGCCATTCAGCGCGGGTTGCTGCAGATGGAACAACAAGGCGCGGATAAGTTCTTCGGCGAACCTACGTTGAATGTGGCCGATCTCATGCAAACCGAAGGCGGCAAGGGAGTGGTCAGCGTTCTCTGCGCCGACAAGCTGCTGAATCAGCCCAAGACCTACGCCACCTTCCTGCTGTGGTTACTCTCCGAGATGTTCGAGGCTCTGCCTGAAGTAGGCGATCTGGAAAAACCTAAGCTCGTTTTCTTCTTCGACGAAGCCCATCTGCTATTCAACGACGCGCCCAAGGCCTTGTTGGAGAAGATCGAGCAAGTGGTGCGTTTGATCCGCTCCAAAGGCGTGGGGGTGTACTTCGTCACGCAAAATCCGCTGGACATCCCCGAGAACGTTCTCGGCCAACTGGGAAACCGCGTGCAACACGCCCTACGCGCTTTCACTCCGCGCGACCAAAAAGCCGTGAAGACCGCCGCTACCACCATGCGCGCCAATCCCAAGATCGACACCGAAAAGGCCATCACCGAGCTGGCCGTGGGGGAAGCCTTGGTTTCGTTCTTGGACGAAAAGGGGCGTCCCTGCGTGGTCGAACGCGCCTTCATCCTCGCGCCCGGAAGCCGCATCGGACCGGCCACCCCCGATGAGCGCACGCGGCTCATCAAGAACTCCCTGGTGGCGGGACACTACGAGCAAGAGATCGATCGTGAATCGGCCTATGAGAAGCTAAAGGCTGCCGCTACCCAGCGCATGGAAGGAAGTCCCACAAGCGCCCCAGCCGGGTCGCCTGCGCGGGAGACGAGTGTCATGGGCACCCTCGGCGGAATATTGATGGGCTCCACGGGGCCTCGCGGCGGCAAGCACGAGGGCATCTTAGCGTCCGCAGCCCGCAGCGCGGCGCGCTCCATCGGCTCCCAAGTGGGACGAGAGATCTTGCGCGGCGTGCTGGGTTCCCTGCTCGGCGGACGGAGGCGTTAGGCGTGCCTAGTGATGCGCCGCTTCATGATGTTTGGGTTCCGCGGGCTTGGCTCGCAGATTTTGCGTCCAAAGTGAAACGCGGTTTCTGCCGTTCTTCTTGGAGAAATACAAAGCCTCGTCGGATTGGTCGATCAGACGGGCCAGATCGCTCGCGCCATCGCGCAGGCTCGCCACACCGAAGCTCGAAGTAATCTTCAAGTCTTCCAAGGTACGTATAGTAGTGCCTGCGGTGAGAGAAGCCGATGCTGGCGAGATGCGCCTGATCGAAGAAATACGCCGCATGGGCCTAGAGGGGCTACAAGCTTGTCCAGGAAGAGCAAATCCGCCCTGACCCGCTATGCGTGGTAGTTGACTTGGAATAATCGCAGCGTTCTGACTACGACTCCAGCATCTCCTTATACCGCTGGCGAGCGGCTTCTTCCCTGATCACGTCGTCGATCTCGCGCATCACACCGTCCACATCAGGGGCTGTTTCGATGCGCTCGAAGCACCCGGTCAGCGCCACCTCCGGATGCAGCGTGCCGCTCTCGTAGAGCGCCCAAATCTCCTTGCCGTAATCCGTGCTGCGAAGTTCGGTTGCGTATCGGCCGAAGAAGCGAGTCAGATTATCGACATCGTGCTCCAGCATGCTCCCCGCGCTGTTGTTGCCGGCCGCGTCGACGGCCTGGGGCAGGTCGATGATGACTGGCCCATCGCGACCGACCAAAACGTTGTACTCGGACAAGTCGCCGTGGACGATGCCGGCGCACAGCATGCGCACCACCTCCATGATCAGAATCCGGTGGTATTCGCGGGCCTGCTCGGGCGTGAGCGACAGGTCGTTGAGTCTGGGCGCGGCATGGCCGTTCTCGTCTGCCACCATCTCCATGAGCAGCACGCCATCGAGAAAGTTGTAGGGTTGCGGAACCCGCACCCCGGCGGAGGCGAGGCGGTGCAAGGCGTCCACCTCGGCGTTCTGCCAGGCGTCCTCCTGCTCCTTGCGACCGAAACGCGAACCTTTGTCCATGGCGCGGGCGCGGCGGCTGTTCTTGACCTTGCGGCCTTCCGTGTACTTCACGCTCTGGCGGAAGCTGCGCTTATTGGCGTCCTTGTATACCTTCGCACAGCGCACATCGTCCCCGCAGCGTACGATGTAGACGGTGGCTTCCTTGCCGCTCATGAGCTGGCCGATGACTTGGTCGATGAGGCCTTCCTCGACGAGCGGTTCGAGACGTTTGGGGGTTTTCAAGGGCGGGTTGTGCGTGTCTGGGCGCTGGGATAAGAAGCGGAGTCTAACTTAAGTTGCCCCTACTTCACGGAGAACGCGTTCGTAGACCATCCTGATTCACGATGCGGCTGATGGTGGAATAGTGCAACCCCACCACCCGGCCGATCTCCGACAGACTGTATCCATGTTCCAGGTGCGCGCGCCGGATGGCTTGGTTGCGATGATCCCTATCGGTGAGCCTACCGGAAGCGAAGAGTTTCGCCAGCGACGGCCGGGCCGAAAACCGCTGCCGGCGCGGAATCTCCTTGAGCAGGCGCTTGTCCCGCAGTCCCGGTCGCAAGCGTTCGACAAAGGCCTGACCTCCTAGAAGCACCTGTCCTTGAACCTGTCCCCAAGGCGAGTCTTGCCCCATGCCTTCGGCCACAAAGGCCCGGTATCTCCTCAAAGCAGCCGCGCGCTGCTTGCCAAACTGCGAGAGCAGCCAGTCCGTGGTGAGAAACGGAGGAACCGGGGCCAGCCCCGCGCTCGCCCGGTAGCTGGACCAGCGGTAAGTATCGGGCTTACGGGTGATTCTCGCCCGCACGGGGTTGAATACGACGTAGCGGCACAGTTCGAGCAAGTAGCCATCGCGATCCACCAGTATGGCCTTGAAGCGGCCCTGCAACACGGGGCCGACCTTACCGTGGCGGCGGTTGAACGCTTGGGTATAGACGCCATTGAGCTGCCGCAGCGCCTTGGACAGATTCGCCTCGGGAGTTTCGAGCAACAGATGGTAGTGATTGTCCATCAGGCAGTAGGCGTGCAACAGCAGGTGGAAGCGGGAGACGAACCGGTCGAGAACGTTCAAAAAACGCTCCCGGTCCTCGTCATCGATGAAGATGTCCTGCTGGGCGTTCCCGCGCGCGGTGACGTGATACAGCGCGCCGGGAAACTCTATGCGTAAGGGACGGGCCATGCGGACAGATTATCCTGAGGCGATGGCAACGAAGAAGAACACCGCCATCACCAAAATGCTGCCAATGGTGTAGGGCAGGATGCGCTCCTGCCAGCGCCACAGCTGGTCTTGTGCGCGCTGCGGACGGATCTCAGCGGTCACGGCGGAAGGACAAGTCTCCGCAGCCATCGATACCGTCTCCTTGATGAACGTCGATGGGGCGGTCACCCCCCCGTGGGATCGGTCGTATAAGGCGTCACAGCGAACTGGTCCTCGCCTCCAGCGGTTTTTTCATAAACGATGGAGACCCACTTTACGCTGGTGTCGAGAAGCATCGCCTCGACAACGTTGTGCACGTCGTCGCGTGGAACGCCTGTCTGCGGGGAAGGAGGATTGAGCGCCATAGGTCACCTCGCTGCGGTTAGGGTTCGATCAAGATATTCACCACTTGCTTGCGAAGATCCGCGTAGTTGCCCGTCTCGAGATCGGCGATGGCGATGGGCGGAGTCTGCGCTTGGAGTAGCTCGTTGAGTTTAACCAGATTGTCCTTGCTGCTGCGTCGCCAGAATCGAATCTTCCAGCAATTCTCGTCGCATCCTTTGTACTCGATCGCTTGAGTCTTTGGCGCAGGCCAGCCTTGCAGGCGCGTTTGCGTGGCGACGGGCGCATCGAGTTGCCCGTCCTTGAGTATCTTGAAATCGGAGGCTAAGTAGCCGATCACCAAGGGCCGCCGAAAGGTTTCTACCAACGACACCGAACGGCTGGTGGCCATGGCCAATCGCACGCTGCCGCCCGCGGCGATGGCTGGCGCTAGCGCGCTCGGCTCGCTCACCGGATTGTCCGCCTTCGCATCCGAGGCGTTGGAGAGAATTTTGTTGACGGCTTCGAAATTCTTGGCGGCCTCGGTGGCATCGCCGAGATTGAGCAATTCCACCTTGCCCGGCACGCCAGCCGATCCCGATGCACCGGAGGCCCGGTCGCTCAGCAGCGTCACATTGACGGTTTTCACCAGATACACGCGCTGCACCACCCGCAAGTAGAACTCCTGTACCTTGGCCTTCCCGTCCACCGTTACCGCTTGGGGTTCGAACTGCTTCAGATAATGGGCATTAGCGAGACTCCATTGGCGCATGGCGTCGAATACGCTGCGCGCCGGGAGTGCGTAAGTGTAGGCGTCCTTCAAGGTAATGGTCCCCGTCGCGGAAGCGCTGTCCAACAAATTCAAACCCACCGGCACGGATTGCACGGGAATCGCCACGCTCAATCCCCCGCTTCGGCTCACGGAGAAACCGTAGGACGGAAAAGCCGCCAAGGGTGCGTTATCGAAGTTAGGTCCTTGCTTGCCCTGCTCGCCCGGAAACTGCCAGGGCCTGGGAGGCGCGTTCTTCCCGTCCTCGATGAAGGGCCATCCGCGGTAGAAATCGGAATAGCCGTCCACGGGCAAGCGGGTGAGGTGGTTCTCCAGTGGCAGGAAGCCTTTGTCCATGTAGATACGGACTTGGTCCTCCACCGGTGTTTGCACCAGGAATACATCGCCTGGCTGCAAATCCTCCGTGAGAGGATAGACCGGGATGACCTGGCTCGCTCGAATGGATAGCGACCAGTCCTTGGCCACCCGCGCCAACTGGTTGGTACTTAGCCGCTCCGTTGCGCACGCGCTTACCATCCAGGCGGTGCAAAGAAGGATCATCCTCTTCACCGGCATGGCACTCCTTTTTTCGGGTGGCGGACCTGCCAAGATTACCCCTATTCGGTTCGCGAAATCCATACATCCTTCGTTAGAGGCCAGCGTGAGAAACTCTTCGTAGCGGGCTCCAGTAACGTTGACCGCGCACCGCTCGGATCACTGCTTGGAGGTGGCCTCCCGCGACCAGAGCATGCGAAGCTTCGCGTAGCGATAGTAGGTTCCCTCCGCGCTGGATACCGCCAGCATGAAACCATAACTGCCGTCCAGAAATCCCGCGCGCAGGAAATAGGTTCGAATAAATGCCCAGAGCGCTCGCAAAACCGCCGTGACTAGGCCCGCTCGTTTACCCCGGGCGTGGAGCATCTTGGCGCTCGCGGTCGAATAGCGGTCCATCTTGTCCAAAACGTCTTCCAGGTCCACAAAGCTCTCGTGCATCAGGGGTTCATGGAGAGTGCTCTTCACACCGGTGACCTCCATATTCTCGTGCACGAGCAGATCGGTGAAGCGCGCGTGGCCGCGTTTGAATAATCGCGTCACGCGATCCGGCCACCATCCGGAATGCCGGATATAGCGCCCGCAAAAACTGGAGAGGCGCGGTATACGAAACGCCACCGCGCCGCCTGGCGCTGCAATGGCCTGCTGAATTTCATGGCGTAGTTTGTCGCTGACCCACTCATCGGCATCCAAGCACAACACCCAATCGCCAGTCGCCAAATCCAGCGCTCTGTTCTTCTGGGGACCGAAACCCGGCCAGTCGCCGGTAACGTGCACTTTGCCGGTGTATTCGCGGCTGATCTCCAATGTGCGATCGGTACTAGCGGAATCCAGCACAACGATCTCATCGGTCCACTTGACGGATTCCAGGCAACGGCCGATGACGGCTTCTTCGTTTTTTGTGATAACGATGACCGAAATGCTCACGCGCGACGTTTGGACAAGATTTAGGGCAAGACCATTTTGTATGGCAGGATAACCATGTTATCAGCTTATATTCGAGGCGCATCATGACTAGGTCCTTCCTGTTTGAGTCCTTCCTCATTAAATCCTTCCCCCGCTGGATGTTGTTCGCATGCTTGCTGTTGCCGCTTGCGCCCTCCATGGCCCAGCAGAAGATCATCCGCATGGCGCCACACTCGAACCTGACGGTGCTCGATCCCATTTGGACCACGGCCTACATCACCCGCAATCACGGCTACATGATCTATGACACCTTGTTCGGTATGGACGCTAAGGGCAAGATCCAGCCGCAGATGGTAGAGAAGTGGGACCTCAGCAAGGACAAGAAAACCTGGTCTTTTACCTTGCGCGAAGGATTGGAATTTCACGACGGCAAGCCGGTCACGGGCGAGGATGTCATCGCATCGCTTGCGCGCTGGGCAAAGCGCGATGCCATGGGAGAAAGGCTGATGGCATTCGCCGGCAAGATGGAAGCCGAAGGCACCAGGACTTTTCGCATCAAACTCAAGGAGCCCTACGGCCTGGTGCTGGAATCTCTGGGGAAGCCCAGTTCCAATGTGCCTTTCATCATGCCGAAGCGCGTCGCCGAGACCCCCGCCGATAAACAGATCGGGGAATATGTGGGCTCGGGTCCCTTCGTGTTCGCCCAGGATGAATGGAAACCGGGCGAGAAAGTGGTCTACCTCAAGAACTCAAAATACAAACCGCGCGCGGAAGCACCCTCCGGTACCGCGGGCGGCAAAACGGCCAAGGTGGATCGCGTGGAATGGCTCATCATCAAGGACCCGCAGACGCAGGCGAATGCGCTGGCCGCCGGTGAAATCGACGTCGTCGAACAACCGGCCTATGAGATGTTCTACTCACTCAAGGCCCACAAGGATGTTCAGATCGTGAACATGGTGCCCCTGGGTTATCAAGCCATGATGCGCTTCAACCATCTGCATCCGCCCTTCGACAAACCCAAAATTCGGCAAGCCGCTATGGCGGCGCTGAATCAGCCCGCCTTTCTGCGCACGCAAGTGGGCGTCTCCGAGCTCTATCGCACCTGCTTTTCCATGTTTCCGTGCAACATCGCCTACGCATCCGAAAAAGGCATGGACTTCATCGCCAAGCCCGATATGAAGCGCGCGCAGCAGCTTCTAAAAGAGTCCGGCTACGACGGCACGCCGGTTGTCCTGATGCAACCGACGGATCTGGAGGTGATCTCCAAGCTACCGGTCGTCGGCGCGCAACTGCTGCGCCAAGCGGGTTGCAAGGTGGACTTGCAAGCCATGGACTGGCAAACCCTGGTGTCGCGCCGGGCCAAGAAGGATCCGCCCAGCAAAGGAGGTTGGAACATATTCTTCACCGTGTGGGCCTCTGTTGACGGGCTCAATCCCGTCTCCATGAATGCCATCAACGCTTCCTGCGAGAGGGCGTGGTTCGGATGGCCTTGCGACGAGGCGCTGGATAAACTGCTGGGCGCCTTCGCGCGATCCGACGATGACAGAGAGCGCAAGGCGCTGGCGGAACAAATCCAGCTCCGCGCCATGGAAATCGGCACTCACGCGCCGCTCGGTGAATACCTGATTCCGCTTGCCGCGCGCAAGAACCTGAAGGGATTTGTTACGGGGTTTGTGCCGGTGATGTGGAATGTGTCGAAGGAATAGGGCTAGGAGATAGGGGCTGGGGAACAACGGATGTTGAGTTCTTGGCGAAGCGGCTGCTGGCAACCATACTTGTGCTTTTGGTAGTCGCCGTGGTCGTGTTCTTGTTGCTGCGGCTGACCCCGGGCGATCCCGCCGCCGTCATTGCGGGAGATAGCGCCACCGCGGAACAAGTGGAGCAGATTCGTGAGAGCCTGGGGTTGAACAGATCCATACCGGTGAAATTCGGACTGTGGTTTGGGAATGTGTTGCGAGGCGACCTGCGCGAATCTTTTTTCTTCAAGAAGAACGTATCGGAGTTGATCGCACAGCGTATCGAACCCACGCTCGCACTGGCGCTTTGCACGATCGCGTTGGCCATCGCGGTGGCATCTGTGTGTCTGGCGCCGTGCGAGAGGCCGTGGAAGGTAAGCTGGAAGCTCGGTTTCAGGACATGGGCGAACAGCCACTCAAGAATATCTCGAAGGCGGTACGGGCTTATCG
>JBKKAO010000398.1:0-5548 GCA_046714645.1 Burkholderiales bacterium
TTTGGCCCAACTTAGAACCACGGTGGCGAAGGCCTCGTTGATCTCGATCCAATCCAGATCCTTGATGGCGAGTCCGGCTCGTTTGAGCGCCATCTCGGTAGCGGGAATGACGCCGGTGAGTTGCAAAACGGGGTCCGATCCGGTCACCACGCGGGCGCGAAATCTCGCACGCGCCTTGAATCCATCGGCTTTCGCCACCGCTTCGTTCGCCACCAGCACCGCGGAGGCCCCATCGGAGATTTGGCTGGAGTTGGCTGCCGTCACCACCCCCTTGCCCTCCGGGCGAAAAGCAGGTTTCAGGTTCGCCATCTTCTGCTCATCGAGCACCCCCCGCACGCCATCGTCGTGGGTCAGCATGATGGGGTGACCTTCAGGGCTCACGGCTTCCACGGGAAGTATCTCCTTGTTCCATCCTGCTTGTTGCGCACGGTAGGCCCGGCGGTGGCTCTCCTTGGAATATTCATCCACGTCGCGGCGGGAAATACCCCACTTGTCCGCCACTCTTTCGGCGCTCTCGCCCTGGTGAATCAAGTCGTGCTGCTTGAAAAGCTCGGGATTCAAGCCTTCGAAGCCCGCCGCGCCTTCGCGTCCCAAGGTGATATCGAGAAACATCGGGGTCCGGGTCATGTTCTCCACGCCGGAACCAATGGCGTAATTCATGTCCCCCGCCGCCACTGCTTGAGCGGCGAAATGCACGGCTTGCTGGCTGGACCCGCACATGCGATTGAGCGACACGCCCGCGACGTGGGTCGGAAAGCCCGCGAGCAACACCGCAAGCCGCGCCGGATTGGCGCCCTGCTCGCCGCAAAGCGTTACCGTCCCATCGACCACGTCTTCCACCTTGCCGGGATCGATGCCGATTCGCCGCACCAGTCCCTTGAGCGCGTGCGCCAACAGGCTATCGGGACGAATCTCGCGCAGCGCGCCGCCCCGGCGCGTAAAGGGCGTACGCACTGCATCGATGATGACGGCTTCTGGCATGGGAGATTCCTTCCGGTTAAAGGTGTCGCGAGCTGCGGGCTAGCTTCGCGCCAATTCCCGCGCAATGATATTGCGTTGGATTTCTGCGGTACCTTCGTATATCTGAATCACTTTCGCATCGCGAAAGAGTTTCTCAAGGGGGTACTCGGTGCTATAGCCCATACCCCCGAAAATCTGCACGGCATCACTCGCGGCCCGCATGCCCATATCGGCGGCGAAGGTCTTGGCGTAGGCGGCCTGCAGCGTGTTGCGCTCGCCCGCATCCAGTAACCACGCGGCTTGATAGACCAGGAGTTTCGCGGCTTCCAATCGCATTGCCATGTCGGCCAGCTTGTGGCCGATGGCTTGATGTTCAATGATGAGCTTGCCCATGGTGTGCCTCGTCTTGGCGTATTGCACGGACTCATCCAGGCAACGTTGGGTCAGACCCAATGCAAGCGCGCCCACGCCGGGACGCGAGCGGTCGAAGACTTTCATCGCGGTCAAGAATCCCGCGCCCTCTCCATCAAACAGCGCCGAGGCCGGCACGCGCACATCCTCCAGAAACAGTTCCGCCGCGAGCCCCGCCTTTTGCCCCATTTTGCCCAAGGGTGCGCCGACACGCAGACCCGGCGTATCCCGATTGACGAAGAAAGCACTTATACCGCGATGACTCGCGTGGAGATCGGTCTTGGCAAAAATTATGAACATGCTGGCCAGCGGCGCGTTAGAAATCCATACCTTACTGCCGTTCAACACGTATTCGCCGCCAGATTTCACAGCACGCGTCTTGATGGCGGCCACGTCCGATCCAGCGCAGGGTTCCGTAAGCGCGTAGGCGCCGAACTCGCCTTTGAGTAACCGGCCAAAGGCTTCGCGCTTTTGCGCCTCATTGCCCGCTACGTGAAACACGTCGGCGAAGATGGCGTTCAACCCGATTCCGCCCGCGATTCCCGTGCAACCCCAGGCAAATTGTTCGCTCACCAGACATTGTTCGAAAGCACCCAGCCCGAGGCCGCCAAAGCGCTGCGGGATCGCCATATTTACCAAACCCACTTCCAATGCCTTGCGATAGACCGCCACCGGGAAGTCAGCCTCGCGATCGCACTGAGCGGCGATGGGCGCAATCTCCTTGCGAGCGAACGCGCGGGCGCTGTCTTGAACGAGCTTCTGCTCAGTGTTGAGATGAAAATCCATGAGGACTACATCCCTGGCGAAATTACTCGGGAAGACGGCTAAAGCGGATACTCCCCTTTTGCATGCCTTCCTGCACCACCGACAGGCCACCGGCGGCGATCATCCATTCCAAGCGATGATCGCGATACTGCCGCTTGATCTTCCCTTCCGCCAGCATGGTCGCGACGTCCGGAAAATTGGCGATGACTTGCTTCATCTGCTCCACGGCTTTGGCAACGCTCGGACGCGCGCTCACCCGCTCCAACCAACCCGCCAGCGCAGAACGCGCGGGTGGGGAATGACCCGACACGGCCGATCGCGCGATGTAGGGCGCGCAGGCCACGTCGCCCCAACCAAAAGCATCACCGTTGAACCAGGGCTTGCTTCCCAGCTCGCGATTGAGCCAAGCCTGCAGCTTGGTCACGCTCTCGCGCGAGAACGCCACCATCTTGTCCGCCAGGGGGCCGGACGCACGCTTGAAGCGCAGCACCTCACCCAGTCCCCAGTTGTTAGGTTCGTAGAGACAATCCATGACATCTTCGATCATGCGCACGCGTGCGCGTTCGGCGGGGGTCTTTGGCAACAGCGCCGGATTAGGCCATTTGTCTTCCAGGTACTCCATGATGATGGTGGAGTCGAAGACCTTGGTGTCTCCATCGATGAGAGCGGGAATCTCGGCACGCGGACTCGCCTCGACGAAGGCCGCATTCGTCACTCCGGTCATCATGCCATCGGGAACGATGGGTTGGAATTCGATGCCCTTCTCCATGAGAGCGATCTTGACCTTCATGGCATAGGACGATAGAGGATGTTCGTAGAGTGTGATCATAATCTTCTCCTTAGTCCGTCGTCAGCACGACCTTGCCGCTGACTCGTTTATAAAGCACTTCGTTAAGAGCTTCCGTGGCGCGCTCCAAGGGATAGGTCGCATGAATATGCGGCTTTACCTTGCCCGCCACGAACATGCGCATCAAGTCTTGGTTGTTACTGCGGTTGCGTTCCGTCTCCGTTCGGGTAAAGGCCCCCCAAAACACACCGACGATGGAGCACCCTTTCAGTAAAGCGAGATTAAGCGAAATCTTAGGGATCTCGCCGGCGGCGAAACCCACCACGAGAAAACGCCCGTTCCACGCCATGTCGCGTAGCGCGAGTTCGGAATAGGCACCGCCCACCGGGTCGTAAACCACATCCACACCACGGCCGCCGGTGATGGATCTCACGCGCGCGCGCAAATCCTCCGAGGCGTAGTTGATGATCTCGTGAGCGCCCTCTTGTTTGCATACGGCTAGCTTCGCGTCACTCGATGCGGCGGCGATTACACGGGCACCCATGGCCTTGCCGATTTGCACGGCGGCCAGCCCTACCCCGCCCGAAGCACCCAGCACAAGCAGTGTCTCACCGGCCTTGAGTTGCGCCCGGTCTACCAGCGCATGGTAAGAAGTGCCATAGGTCAGCACGAAGGCCGAGGCGGAAACGAAGTCCATGGCATCGGGCATGGGGATCACGCGATCGGCGTCCACCACCATCTCCTGAGCAAAACCGCCCCAGGTAGAGGTGGCGATCACGCGATCGCCCGTCTTGACGCCGCTGACGCCCTCACCCAGTTCCTTCACGATCCCCGCGACTTCACCACCGGGTGAGAACGGAAGTTCTGGTTTGAACTGATATTTGCCTTGGATGATGAGCGTATCGGGGAAATTCACGCCCGCGGCTTTGACGCTTATCACCACTTGGCCCTTCGCAGGTTTCAGCGACGGGACGTCTTCCACCACCAATTTTTCTGGTGGACCGAGTTCTTTACACAGTACGGCTTTCATTGCATTAAACCTTTCTCGCCACAGAGGTCACAGAGAATATCTTTGCACGCCATTTACCAGTTTTGTTACGCAGAAGTTGATCAACATAGCTCGACTCAAGCTGTGGCTTTCAAGTAAGAAAGTACCTGAGCGGACACAATGTCCGGAACCGATTTCACGGACTTTATTTCTCCTACGACCTCTCCTTCGACCAACAGATCCAATCGTTGTCCGTGAAGACAAACGCCCTTGTACATCACATCCATAGGTAGCTGTCTCTCGAACTTGATTCCTCGGAGTTTCAGTTCGTGGCACAGCGCCTCCTCATAAATGGTCTCCAATCAACCCGGCCCAAGAATTCTATGCACCTCAATAGCAGCCCCGATAATGCGCTCAGTCAGCTCGTCAGGCATTTCTCTGTGCCTTCTGTGTCCTCCGTGGCTTAATTGGCTTTTAGAATCTTCTCCACCTGCCGCCACCCCGCCTCCGCCATGGGGCGAGCGCGTTTTCCTTGTTCGACGGCGTGAGCACTGGACGCGGTGCCATCCACGACCCGGCCCATGATTCCTTGAAGAATCGCGGAAAGCCGGAACATGTTGTAGGCCATATAGAAATCCCAATTCGGGAGTGCGCTGCGCCCCGTGCGGCGGCAGTAGGCCTCCACGTACTCTTCTTCCGTGGGAATACCCAGCGCCCTGTGATCGAGACCTGCAATGCCACGGAACTCGCCCGGCATCAGCCGCCAGTACATGCAATGGTAGGCAAAATCGGCCAGGGGATGGCCTAGGGTAGAAAGCTCCCAATCCAGCACCGCCAGCATGCGCGGCTCGCTGCGATGGAAGATGGTGTTATCCACGCGGTAGTCGCCGTGGACGATGGAGATCTCTTCGCACACTGGGATGTTCTTGGGCAGCCACTCCATCAAGTTCTCCATGGCTTCCACGCGCTCGGTTTCCGAGGACCGGTACTGCTTGGTCCAGCGGCCGATCTGGCGCTCGATGTAGTTGCCGGGCTTGCCATAGCCGCCCAACCCCACTTTCTCGTAGTCCACCTGGTGGAGCGCCGCCATGACGCGATTCAACTGGTCGTACATGACACGGCGTTCCTCGGGAGAAGCGCCGGGCATGGCGCCGTCCCAGATCACACGGCCCTCGACATAACTCATGATATAGAAGGCCGTGCCGATCACCGAATCGTCCTCGCACAGGCAATAGGTCTTCGCGACCGGCACCTCGGAACCTTGCAAGGCGGTGATCACCCGGTACTCGCGATCCACGGCGTGCGCGGAGGGCAATAATTTCCCGGGCGGCTTGCGCCGAAGGACATAGCGCTCACTGGCGGCGCGAAGCAAGAAGGTGGGGTTGGACTGCCCGCCCTTGAATTGCTCCACCGTAAGCGGTCCGCGAAAGCCCGCCACGTGGCCTTGCATATAGCGCTCAAGGTTGGCGATGTCGAAGCGATGGCGCTCCTGCACAGTCATCGTTCCGGTGAATTCCTCATGCATCTTTGCTCAATCTCCGTTGAAGAATGCGACAGCAGAATACCATCCCTGCGCGCTAGAATCGAAGCTCCCCTATCCTTATCGATTCCACCTTGGACACCTTCAAAGACAAAGT
>JBKKAO010000399.1:0-10289 GCA_046714645.1 Burkholderiales bacterium
ATCTTGAAGATCTTGAGCTTCTCGCCACGCTTGTGGCTGAGCACCTTGGCCTTGACGGTGGCGCCGGCCACCAAAGGTTTTCCCATGGAGACGTTCTCGCCATCCACCACCATTAAAACCTGGTCCAATACGACTTCTGCGCCGACTTCGGCTTTCAACTTCTCCACCTGAAGTTTCTCTCCAGCGCTGACGCGGTACTGTTTACCGCCTGTCTTTACGATTGCGTACATAAACGCCTACTGGTTCCAAAAAAGGGGCGAACTATACCGAAGAACCAGGTAGGCGGTCAAACGAAGGTCCCGGCCGCGACAATTTAAAGGGCCAAAGAATCTCGAAGCTTGCTCTTCTGTTATCCTACCTCGCCTTATGCTTGAAGCAGCCCTAACTGCGTCTGCGCGCATCGAGAACGATCTCGACTCGGTGCATCGTCTTGCCGCCACCGATCTGAGTGCGGTGGATGCCGTTATTCGTGAGCGGCTCTATTCCGACGTGGCCTTGATCCGGCAAGTCAGCGAGTACATCATCAAGAGTGGAGGGAAGCGGCTTCGCCCCTTGCTTGTGATCCTGGCCGCGGGGGCCTGCGGGTATTGCGGGTCCGCCCACCACACGCTGGCGGCGGTAGTAGAGTTTATTCACACCGCGACCTTACTCCATGACGATGTGGTGGATGAGTCTTCGTTACGCCGGGGGCGGGCTACGGCCAACAGTTTGTTTGGCAACGCCGCCAGCGTCCTGGTGGGCGATTTTCTTTATTCCCGCGCTTTTCAGATGATGGTGGAATTACAGAATATGCGGGTGATGGAAGTGTTGGCGGATGCGACCAATACCATCGCCGAAGGCGAGGTGCTGCAGTTGCTGAACTGCCACAATCCCCAGACCACGGAAGAAGACTACCTCCGCGTGATTCGCTACAAGACGGCAAAGCTGTTCGAGGCCTCCGGGCGCTTGGGCGGCATCGTGGGCGGGGTGCCGGTCTCCCAACAGGAGGCCTTGGCGCGTTATGGCACTCAATTGGGTACGGCCTTTCAATTGGTGGACGATGTCCTCGACTATTCCGGGGATTTCGCGCAAACAGGTAAGAATCTGGGCGATGATCTGGCCGAAGGAAAACCCACCTTACCGCTCATCCACGCCATGAAGCATGGCACAGCTCAGGAAGCCCGGGTCATACGCACGGCCATCGAACAAGGAGGCCTGGGAGAATTCGAGCCGGTGATGACCGCGATCCGTCACACGGGGGCTTTGGAGTATACCCACCGTCAGGCGGTTCTCGAAGCGGAGAAGGCGAAGTCGTCGTTGAACGGTTTCGCGAGTTCTTCGCATAAAGACGGTCTGCTACAATTGGCGTCCTTCGCGGTGTCTCGCTCCTACTAGCTCCTCTAATAAGTTGTAGCTGGAGCAGCTTTCATGTGTCGTGCGGCCTGGGTTCCCTGGGCTTGTCAAGAGTTCGGGGTGTAGCTCAGCCTGGTAGAGTACTGCGTTCGGGACGCAGGAGTCGGAGGTTCAAATCCTCTCACCCCGACCAATCGGCAACGCCGCTCTGGCGCTTTGTTCGATGCCGACGAGCCGAACCATCACCGGTGATAGGGCATTGCGGCGGCGCATGCTCAGACACCCCGAGTAAAGATTCGCCATCTCGTGACGTTATTCTTCGCCATCCATATCGTGAGTTTTTCCCGGTTCGCGGACGCTCGCAAAGCTTGGCGCAATGACAATGTCGTGACACCCGAAGTAAGGCTGGGCTATGATGCGCAAACACGAAGCCAGTCGCGTTCCTTATGGCTCTCTCTATCGCGCACACCGTGCATCTCGGCGCTTCCAATCAAACGGGCTGATCCCTTGGCAAAAATCCTATTTATCGTTGTCCTATTGCTAGTTGCTTATCTATTTTTCAAGAGTTGGCGTAAGGACGCGGGTGCCGGCGAGCGGACGCGATCCAAAGAGAGCAAGCTACCCGAGGACATGGTTAGGTGCGATGTGTGCGGCGTGAATCTCCCTCGAAGCGAGGCGTTTACGACCCAGGGCCGCCTGTTTTGCAGCGACGAGCACCGGAAAGTCGGAGTAGACAAGGGCTCGCGCAACTGATGCCGGGTCTTCAGAATCTCCAGAGTCCCCAGACGCGAGCGGAGAGGTAAGCGCGAATCATGGAATTACGATCCACAGCTCTGGCCCCTGACGCAGTCGTAGGTTCGCCGTGGTCCGGGGCGCAGGCTTCCGATGGAATGATCGCGGACGCCCATTGGCGTTCGCTTCTCTTCTTCAACGTCTACCGCTTGATCGTCGCGCTACTGCTTATGGCCGCGGTGGGCATCTTCGATGATACGGTTTTCGGCTCTCGCAATACCGCCTTGTTCCTCTATGCGAGCAGTCTGTATGCGCTGGTCGGCGCCGGGTCTTTTCTATCGATTCGCTCGCGCCGGCCGGAGTTTGATTACCAGCTGACCTTTCAAGTCACCGCGGATGTGATCTTTATCACAATACTGATCTACGCGAGCGGCGGGGTCGGCAGCGGACTTGGCTTGTTGTTGCTGGCCGCCCTCGCCGCCGCGGGAATGATCAGCCGGGGCCGTTTGACCTTGGCCTACGCCTCCATGGCCACCATGGCGGTCCTGCTGGAGCAAAGCTACGAAGTGTTTGCCGCTAGAGCGAGTCTGACCAGCTATATTCAATCAGGATTGCTCAGCATCGGTTACTTCGCCACGGCATGGCTGGCCCACACTCTGGCGCGTTATACGGTGGCGAGCGAACGGCTTGCCGCCCAACGCGAGGTGGACTTGGCGAACTTGGCGCAAGTCAATCAATTGGTGATTCAGGACATGCAGGACGGTGTCCTGGTGGTGGATGAGCAAGGAGTCGTGCGCCAGATCAACCGCCGGGCCATCGAGATCTTGGGTCCTCTGCCCGCAAGTGGCCGGGAGCTGTTACTGGATCAGTACGCTCTGGCGTTAGCCGAACGCTTGAGAAAATGGCGGGAAGACCCCGATGAAAATACGGATTCGCTTAGAACGGTCATCGCTCACAAGCTTACCGGCGCGCGCTTTGTGCCGGTCGCCAGAAACCGCCGAGTGGGCGTGGTGATCTTTCTCGAGGATCTGACCCGGGTCCAGGCCCAAGCTCAGCAAATGAAGCTCGCGGCCATGGGCCGGCTCACAGCCAACATCGCCCACGAGATCCGCAATCCGCTCTCCGCCATCAACCACGCCACGGAGCTGCTCCTTGAGGAACCTGACATCCCGGAGACCCAAGGGCGATTGCTGGAGATCGTTCACGAGAACGCGCAGCGGCTTGATCGAATGGTGCAAGACGTACTGAAACTGAGCCGCCGGGACCGGGCTCATCGCGAGACCTTTCTATTGAGCGAGTTTCTCGGCACATTCGTTGGCCAGTTCTGCCAAATAGAAAAGATCGAGTCGCAGATCATCTCCCTATTGGTCGAGAAAGACTTGGCTATCGTGTTTGACCGAAGCCACTTAAACCAGGTGATGTGGAACCTTTGCCGCAACGCGCTGCGCTACTGTCAGCGCAAACCGCGTAGTATCACCATCCGTACACGCGTGGGACCAAGTGCCGGGACCGTGGAGTTATCCGTAAAAGATGACGGGCCCGGCGTGCCGGAAGCGATTCGGCCGCATCTATTCGAACCGTTCTTTACCACGGCCGCGACTGGAACCGGACTCGGCCTGTACATCGCCCGCGAAATCTGCGAGGGCAATGGTGCTTCGCTGGACTTCGTGGATCTGCCTACCGGGGCGCAGTTCATTGTCATCTTCAAGGGAATCAAGAGTTGAAACGAAAAGAGCAGAACGGACCCGCCGCGCGCTTGCCTGGGCAAGAGCGGTGCGTGCTAATAGTCGATGACGAAGTCGATATTCTCGAGTTGATAGAACTGACCTTGCTGCGCATGGGCCTCGATGTGGAGCGGGCCATGACCGTCAAGGAGGCGACGGCCAAGCTGCAACAGCGGCATTTCGATCTATGTCTCACGGACATGCGCTTGCCCGACGGGAGCGGCGTGGAGATCGTCGAGTTCGTGACCAAGAACAACATGGATTTGCCTGCCGCGGTGATCACCGCCCATGGCAATACCGAAAACGCGGTGGCGGCGCTCAAGGCCGGTGCCTTCGATTACCTAGCCAAGCCCGTCGGCTTAGACCAGCTACGTACCCTGGTCAAATCCGCCCTCAATTTACCCAAGCCCGAGGCCAAGGGCGCCGATGGCAACCTGGGCGAGCGTGCGTTGCTGGGAACCTCGCCGGCCATCATTCAGGTTCAACAGTTGATCGACAAGTTGGCGCGAAGCGAGGCCCCGGTACACATCAGCGGGGAATCGGGGAGCGGTAAGGAATTAGCGGCGCGGCTCATCCATCAGAAGAGCGCCCGGCGCGAGAAGCCCTTCGTGCCGGTGAACTGCGGTGCCATTCCGGAGAACCTCATGGAAAGCGAGTTCTTCGGCTATAAGAAAGGAGCCTTCACGGGCGCGGACGCCGAGCGCGATGGCTTCTTTCAGGCGGCCAACGGCGGCACGCTCTTTCTCGATGAGGTGGCCGATCTACCCTTACCCATGCAGGTGAAGCTGCTGCGCGCTATCCAAGAGAAGAAGGCACGTAAGGTGGGTTCCACCCAGGAGGATTCGGTGGATGTTCGAATCATTAGCGCCACCCATCAGAATCTGGCCCAGTGCGTGGAGGCGGCAAAGTTCCGTCACGATTTGTATTACCGGCTCAATGTGATCGAGCTTCGGATGCCGGCATTGCGCGATATGCGCGAGGATGTTCCCGATATCGCCGCGGCCATCCTCGACCGGCTCGCCCTCCAAGCCCGTGTGTCCAAACCCGAGCTTGAACAAGCTGCCATCGAGGCGCTGGCTCAATATGATTTTCCCGGAAACGTCCGGGAACTGGAAAACGTACTGGAACGCGCTATCGCCTTGTGCGATGGAATGAAGGTTACCAAGGAAGACTTGCAGTTGACCCCGCCCGAAGTCACCGAGACGCCACGCGACTCGACCGACGGCAAGTGGCCTCTCCAAGAGTATTTGGATCGAGTGGAGCGTGAGGCCATACTGGAAGCGCTGGAAAAGACCCGGTTCAATCGCACGGCAGCGGCCAAACTGCTGGGGATTACCTTCCGCGCCATGCGCTATCGCATGGAGCGGCTAGGGATCAATTAAGTAAACCGGCGCCGTCAACTCGATGTTCGAATCGAGTGGATACGATGGATCGAAGTTCTCGGCGGAAGGGGTGTGGTCCAGGGCGGCCTTTTTCCCCTCGCCCAACTGCGACGAGCGGCCATCCAACGAGCCGGTTACCTTGCTGGTCATCCATAACATTAGCTTGCCGCCCGGCGAGTTTGGCGGTCCTGGTGTAATGGATCTCTTTCTAAACCGCCTAGATCACCAGTCCCATCCCTACTACGCCCGGCTTCTTGGGCTACGCGTGTCTTCTCATTTTTTTATTCGGCGAACCGGGAAACTTGTTCAATTCGTTCCTGGGGACCGGCGCGCTTGGCATGCCGGCCAATCCCGCTGGCGCGGCCGCGAGGCTTGCAACGACTTCTCCATTGGAGTGGAGCTGGAGGGTACCGACTACGAGGCCTTCGCCGATGCGCAGTACGAGGAACTGGCGCGGCTCACCCTCGCGTTGCAAGAGCGCTATCCGATCACGGACATCGCGGGACATTCCGGCATATCCCCAGGGCGAAAAACCGACCCAGGACCCCACTTCGATTGGACACGCTACCGGCGATCCGTAGGCGATCCCATTTAGCGGGCCAGTGCATTCGAATTTCTCGGCCTGCATGTGTTTTTTTTGCACCAAGTCATCATCATGAAACTTGACACTGGCAAGCGGGACACTAGAATTAGTGTCCGAACGCAAATAAGAACACAATATATTGTGGTTTCCGGGTTTTCCTGCCGAGGCTGGCGGTGTGGTTTCGTGGCAGGGATTCGAGGTTTGTACCCGCGCCAGTTGGTATATAAGGTGGGTGTTGGAGCGAGATGGGGACCGAGCCCGGCCGGTGAGTTATGCGGGTGTCTCGCGCGTGGTTCGGGACCGGAGATTTTCCAAGGAACTCGGGGAACATAACCGAGCCGCCTATTCAAGCACAGCAAGACAAGATGCGTCGTGCGCATGCGACGGCGAAAAATAGGAGACAGTTCAATGCAAGTTGTAACGGAGGCAGCGGGATCTTCCGTAGTTGCCCAGGATCTGGCTATCGCCCTGGCTTCCGTTGCCGACCTTCGGTACGGAGAGTACAAAGTCATCCGCCGATACGGCGCGGTGGTGGGCTTCGAGCCGGTCAAGATCACGGTCGCGATGACCAAGGCGTTTTTGGCTATCAATGGCGGCCAAGGCGCGGCCTCCGCTCGGGTGCGGGAAATGGTTTCCGGTTTGACCGAACTGGTAGTCAACAACTTGATGCGCCGGCAACCTCAAGGCGGCACATTCCATATCGAGGATATTCAGGACCAGGTTGAATTAGCGCTTATGCGCTCGGGGGAGCACGATGTGGCGCGTGCCTATGTGTTGTATCGCGAAGAGCGCTCCCGCGTGCGCGCGAAGCAGAGGGAAACGCAGCGCGCGGTTCACGGCGATCACGTCATCCGGGTAAAGGATGGTGCAGAACTCAGGGTGTTCGATTTTAACCAGCTGCATCGTGTCGTGAGTGATGCCTGCGAGGGTTTGGCCCAGTCCACCAACGTGGAACTCATCATGCAAGGGGTCCTCAAGGACCTCTACGATGGGGTATCCATGGACGAGGTGCGCAAGTGCGCCGTCCTCTCCGCTCGGGCTCTCATCGAAAAAGATCCCGCCTATAGCTATGTCACCGCGCGGCTGCTGCTTCATACCATCCGCCATGAGGTGCTGGGAGGCGAGTTTATCCAGGGTGACATGCATGTGCAGTACGCCCAGTATTTTTCGGGTTTCATCAAGCGAGGGATTGACGCAGGATTGCTGGATCCGCGTTTGGGCCGCTTTGACCTAAGAGCGTTGGGTATCGCGATCCAAGCCAACCGCGACCTGAAATTCGGCTACTTGGGCTTGCAGACGCTCTACGACCGCTACTTTTTGCACGTGAACGAGCGTCGCATCGAATTACCCCAAGCCTTCTTCATGCGGGTAGCCATGGGCTTGGCGATTAACGAGCGGGACAAGGAGGCGCGGGCGATCGAGTTCTACAACGTGCTGTCCTCCTTTCACTTCATGAGTTCGACCCCGACCCTGTTCAATTCGGGGACGGTGCGCGCGCAGCTATCGAGTTGCTACCTCACCACTGTGGCGGATGATCTGGAAGGTATCTACGACGCGATTAAGGAAAACGCCCTGCTATCCAAGTACGCCGGAGGATTAGGCAATGACTGGACGCCGGTACGTGCCCTGGGCTCCTATATCAAGGGGACTAACGGTAAATCACAAGGCGTTGTGCCCTTCCTCAAGGTGGTAAACGATACTGCAGTGGCGGTGAACCAAGGCGGCAAGCGCAAAGGGGCGGTGTGCGCTTATTTGGAGACCTGGCACCTCGATATTGAGGAATTCCTGGAGCTGCGCAAGAACACCGGAGACGACCGACGGCGCACTCACGACATGAACACGGCCAACTGGATTCCCGATCTGTTCATGAAAAGGGTGATGGATAACGCCGAATGGACGATGTTCTCACCCTCGGAAACCGCCGACTTGCACAACAAGTTCGGTAAGGCTTTCGAAACCGCTTATGTCGCCTACGAAGAGAAGGCTGCGCGAGGCGAAGTCAAGCTGTTCAAGAAGGTTGCTGCCAACCAGCTATGGCGCAAGATGCTAACCATGCTGTTCGAGACGGGGCATCCTTGGATCACTTTCAAGGACCCCTGCAACATCCGCTCACCGCAACAGCACGCGGGCGTGGTTCATAGCTCCAACCTGTGCACGGAGATCACGCTGAATACTAGCGAGAGCGAGATCGCCGTGTGTAACTTGGGCTCGGTCAATCTAGTGGCACACCTTAAGGACGGAGGGCTGGACCAGGATAAGCTACGGCAAACCGTCAGCACCGCCATGCGGATGCTTGATAACGTCATCGACATCAACTACTACGCCGTGGACAAGGCGCGCAACTCAAACTTGAAGCACCGTCCGGTCGGGCTAGGCATCATGGGTTTTCAGGATTGTTTACATGAATTGCGCTTGAGCTATGCCTCCAAGGAGGCGGTGGATTTCGCGGACCGGTCCATGGAGGCGGTGTCCTACTTCGCTTATTGGGCCTCGACTGAGTTGGCTGCCGAACGCGGGTCGTACTCCACCTTCGAAGGATCTCTGTGGAGCCGCGGCATTCTTCCCCCCGATACGGTGAAACTCTTGGCCGAGGAGCGTGGAGGTTACGTCGAGGTGGATGGCTCTGCCATCTTGGACTGGAACGCGCTTCGCGGGCGTATTAAGCAATTCGGCATGCGTAACTCCAACTGCATCGCCATCGCCCCCACTGCCACTATCGCCAATATCATCGGCGTATCGGCGAGCATTGAACCCACCTACCAGAATCTTTACGTCAAATCGAATTTGTCGGGCGAGTTTACGGTTGCTAACGAATACCTCGTGGCGGATTTGAAGAAGCTCAATTTGTGGGATGAGGTCATGGTGGCCGACCTTAAATACTTCGATGGGAGTCTCGCGCGTATCGATCGTGTCCCCGCGGACACACGCAGACTCTACGCGACGGCTTTTGAAGTTGACGCGACATGGCTAGTAGAAGCCGCCGCGCGGCGTCAGAAATGGATCGATCAGGCGCAATCACTCAACATCTACATGGCGGGGGCGTCCGGAAGAAAACTCGATGACACTTACAAACTCGCTTGGTTGCGCGGATTGAAGACGACGTACTACCTGCGTACCTTGGGAGCGTCTTCGGCGGAGAAATCGACGGTGCAGGTGGGACATCTCAATGCCGTTCCGGTGGAGGGCGGGATGGGTGCCGCGAAGGCGTTAGCCCTGCTACAAGGCGACGAGATAAAGTTCTGCGCCATTGACGATCCCGAGTGCGAGGCATGTCAGTGACCGGAAGCTAGGGATCGTGATGCGTGTTTGCGGTGTGATGGATCTCGCCGGTGCCCGCGCAAATGGCGTTATGAGGGCGTCATCATCCAAGTGCGTTATCGCGTTGAAGCGCGAGATAAAAACGAATGTTTATGGCGGGGCACAGAGCTTGCTAAATATCGCGCACGTGTGCCGCCTAGAGAGCGAAGCGAACAAGAATAGGAGTATACGAGATGCTGCAATTTGAGGAAGCGAGAAGCGTGGCAGGGTTGGCGGTGAGGCCTGTCAATGCTTTCGTGCCGGTTGAGTCAAATGCCGGTGCTGAACCGGTAGTCAAGACGCCAGCACCACTGGACTTCCGCCGTATTCGGCTGGAAGACAAACGAATCATAAACGGTAGGACCGACGTCAATCAGTTGGTACCGTTTAAGTACAAATGGGCATGGGAGAAGTATTTGGCAGCGTGCGCGAATCACTGGATGCCGCAAGAAGTCGCGATGAATCGCGACATTGCGCTTTGGAAAGACCCTAACGGGCTGACCGAGGATGAGCGTCTCATCGTCAAGCGCAATCTGGGATTTTTCGTGACTGCCGATTCCCTGGCCGCCAATAACATCGTGCTGGGTACTTACCGCCATATCAGCGCCCCGGAATGCCGCCAGTACTTGCTGAGGCAGGCCTTCGAGGAGGCCATCCACACCCATGCCTATCAATACATTGTCGAGAGCCTCGGACTGGATGAAGGCGAGGTGTTCAATGCCTATCACGAGGTGTCTAGTATTCGCGAGAAGGATGAGTTTCTCATCCCTTTCATCGATACTCTGACCGATCCTTTGTTTAAGACGGGAACTCCCGAGGCCGACCAAAAGCTGCTGCGGAGTCTGATCGTGTTTGCCTGCGTGATGGAAGGGCTGTTCTTCTACGTGGGGTTCGCCCAGATTCTGGCGCTCGGGCGGCAGAACAAGATGACCGGTGCCGCGGAGCAATACCAATACATTCTTCGCGACGAGTCCATGCACTGCAACTTTGGCATCGATCTCGTTAATCAGATCAAGATGGAAAACCCGCATTTGTGGACGTCAGAGTTCCGCGAGGAGATCCGCGGAATCATGCAAAAAGGGGTGGAACTCGAGTATCGCTACGCCGAGGACACCATGCCACGCGGTGTTCTGGGATTGAACGCTCCGATGTTCAAGGAATACCTGCGCTACGTGGCGAACCGGCGTTGCACGCAAATCGGCTTGGACCCTATCTACCCGGGGGCAATGAATCGATTCC
>JBKKAO010000400.1:0-3052 GCA_046714645.1 Burkholderiales bacterium
CTCGCCAATCTTGGGCAGCGCACCCAGATAGTGGTGGCGTGCCATGCGCTCCTGGTAGCCGCCTTCTTCGCTTCGCTCGACCGGGCGTACTTGAAGCTCGCCCAGACCTTCCCTTGCCAATCCTTGCGATTCCATCCGCGCAGTTATACCGGGAATCGGTGGCAATGTCCAGCTTGAATCCCTAAACCTTTACTTGCAGTACCTAATACAGGTAGGGCAAATCCGCCCTGGGGTCCAGGTCCAACGCCTTGTTGACCATAGCCAGCCCCTTTTCCCACTCGCCCGCCCAGCAGACCCAGATTCCCAATCCGGCAAGCACGCTCGGTTCATTGGGGTTGGGTTGAATAGCTTTCTCCACCGCGACGAAGAACGCGTCGCGCTCCCCTCTAAGGAATCTTGTATGCGCGAGACGCCAGTAAGCTCTCTGACTGTGCGGCGCCAACTTAATAGCGCGCTCTGCCGCCATTAGCGCACGTTCCAAAGGTTCCGGGCGCGGGTTATATCCAAGGCGGTATTCACCGTTGTATACGTCCGCCAGCGCGGCCCATAGGTCGGCATAGTCAGGATCGAGCTGGACCGCGCGCTCCAAACATTCGACTGAGGCGCTGTGGTGCTCTTTTGAATTCGTCCTCTGATACCCAACACTCCAGCGCATGAAGCATTCATAGGCCGTAAGGTCGGAAGGCGCCTTAGATTGAGATTCGGAATATTCCTTGGTAAACACCGTACCCGAGGTCGCTCCGATGGCGGTCGCGATGCTTATACTGATTTGCTGTTGAAGGGCGAAAACGTTCTGCGCATCGAGCGGGCGCTCGTAGGTCTCTGCCCAGATCTGCGAACCCGAATCCGCCTGCACCAAAATTGCGCGGACACTCGAACGGTATCTACACTCCGGCGCACGCTACCCGACAATACGTATCGCACCCGAAGCTCTTCGCCAACCGTCTTGATGTCCACGCCTTTGCCCTTGTACCGGAAAGTGTTGTGTTTGGCGGCCACCCTAAGATCCTGAAAGCGAGAGAGCGTAGTGAGAATTTCATCGGTGACGCCATCGGCGAAGAATCCTTGACTTGCATCGCCACTCAAATTCTCGAAGGGCATTACCGCGACAGATAGACCTTGGTCCCCTGCCACCGCCGTTACAGTTTGATGTGCCGCGGCTCCGCGATCCGTGCGTGTCAAATACCATCCCGAAGCCGCAAACACCAGCAGCATAGCCACGACGGCGGCACCAATGATCGGCCAACGAGCAGGCCTTGCGTTAACCTTTCGTGCGCTCGTACCGGAGATCGGTGAGAGATCTTTTGAACTGAGTTCAAGGGTTATCCGATACGCCCGCACCGGCTTGTCGATGTTCTTCACCATCTGCTCGCCGAGGAACTCATAGCCGAGCGGCAAGGTGTTGCCGATGGCGTCCACTACCATGCCCGAGACACAGACGCCGCCGGGCTCGGCGAGGGTCTCGAGACGGGCCGCGACATTTACGCCGTTCCCATACACCTCCCCGCGATCGACGATCACCTCTCCGAGATTCACACCGATGCGAAATTGCACGCGCTTGGCCTCCGGCAAAGCCTCGTTGCGTGCCTTCAACTCGCGCTGGATCTCGACCGCGCAGTTAATCGCTTGCGACACGCTGGCAAAATCCGCGAGGATGGCATCGCCCGCATAGTGTTTGACCGAGCCGCTATGCGCTTGAATCGCGGCAGTGAAGGCGTCGAGGTAAGTGCTTAGGGTGCGGTGCGTGCCCGCCTCGTCCTCCCCGGTCAAGCGGCTGTAGCCGGCCACATCCGCATACAAAATCGCCGCCAGTTTGTGTTGTAGCGGTTGGGGCTCGCTAGAAGAAGTTTCGGTGGGGCGATCCACGATGATTAGTCGTTCAACGCTTTCAATGTCGGTTCCATCGTCCCGGTACAGAGTATCGCTCCAAGCCCCGCAGCGCAACTCGAGGCTTCTTCCAATGGCCTATTAGGCTGAAACGGGGCCGTATTTCCAACGGCACTACGGCTAAAAAGAGGATTTTGGGTCGGTCATTCATCCATGGTGATCGAGAGCGGTGATTTTGCTCGCATCGGTGTCTCCCTCGTCCCGCGCCTCTGCATCATCCTTCATCTTCGTCGCTCCTCATGAGATCTAACAATTAAGGAAACAGGCGCCGCGCCTGCGCGCCGTCGTTGTTTACCGCCGCGTTAGACGTCATTTCCATTTCCTCGCGTACATGCCACGGAAATTCACGGGCGGCGATGTCACCGACAGGTACTCAAACTCGGACCCACCCGTGTTTTCGAAGCCATGGAGTTCATTGTCCTCGAACCGCACCACATCACCCGCCACGAAGGACATTGTTTTACCGCTGTCGAGGAGAAGTCGCCCACTGCCGCGAAGCGCGACCCAGATCTGTTCCGATGAGACGTGGCGGTGCGGCGGGTTTGTTGCGCCAGGCGCCACGGTGACCCGCGTGATGGTGATGCGCTCAGACTGCGAGTTCTCGGGAAAAAGCAACTGACGCGAGGTGACTCCCGAATTCGAGAAGGTTACAGTGTCACCGGCGCGAATCATTTCCACGGCGCATTTCCGAAATGATGTCTAGCGTTTGAGATGACTGGCGTGCCAAAGGCAAGCGCCGCCCCTTTTGGCGCGTCCGGTGGAGCGTATCGGTAGGCTTAAGCAAAGACGCAGAAAGACGTCCACTGCCGATAACCTACTTGCGCAAAACGTACGACTTGCCATTCCAGCGATAGACTGGGAATTTTCCAAACCCCGGGCCGCCAACTTCGATGTCCGGCCAGCCGCGGCGCTTTGTCTTTAACACAACAGGTGTGCCGACATCGTCGAGTAACACGCGCCATGCGCCTGCGTCTTTCCTGACAAGAACGAAAGAAGTATGTGGGGAGCCGTAGCAGTACATGCTACTTTCAGTGACCCATGCTTCAGGCTGACCGTCACCGTTCAGGTCGATAAGCTCTATTTGGCCGGGGGTGTATGAGGCCGTGGGCGTTTCCTCTTCACAGCGAATATACTGACCGTCCCGCGCCTTCTTGAAGCCCGCAGC
>JBKKAO010000401.1:0-10151 GCA_046714645.1 Burkholderiales bacterium
ATCGCCGCTGTCTCCGCGTAAAAGGCAGCCGATGGCTGCCTTTTTCGTTTCCGGTGACGGATGTCACTCCTGCGAATAGTCACGATGCGAACTAAGCCTGCCATGGCTCCTACGGCATCCCCGCCGAGCGTTTCCTCTTTGCCGGTTTCCACGCTTGTCCTGGTGTTGGGCCTGTGGCTGGCGTGGATGCTTCCCGGATTGTGGGGCCATGATCCGTGGAAGCCGGACGAAGCCACCGCCTTCGGCGTGGTCTATGGCATGCTCCAGGGCACGGGTTGGCTGGTTCCCCAGTTGGCCGGCGAGACGGTCCTCGACTCGCCTCCCCTGTTCTACTGGGTCTGCGCGTTGTTCGCCAAGGTATGGGGATTCGTACTTCCGCTACACGACGCGGCGCGCCTGGCGTGCGTATTGTTCGTCGGTATGACGGTGGGTCTCACCGCCCTCGCGGCGCGCGCACACTACGGCTCGAAGGCAGGGCTCGCTTCCTTCCTCTTGGCGCTGGGATGCATTGGATTCATCCCCCACGCCCACCAATTGGTGCCTGACCTCGCCATGCTGGCAGGTTACGCATGTGCCCTGTATGGCTTGAGCATCGCCCACACGCGGCCCAAGGTAGGCGGACTGACCTTAGGCTTGGGTTTTGGGATTGTTTTTCTTTCGGAGGGCCCGATCGAGGCCGCCGTCATAGTCCTCACCACCTTGATGCTTGCTGTGCTGTTCTCGGCTTGGCGAGGAAAATTCCTGGTGACATACCTGGCGATCGCGTTTTTGGCCAGCCTGCCATGGTGGATCATTTGGCCCGCGCTTCTGAAAGCTCGCTCCCCGCAGTTATTTCATGCCTGGCTGTGGGTGGAAAACCTCGATCATCTGCGCACATTGGATGCGAAGCTCATGCTGGCCTCGGTGTACCGCTTCCTCCGCGTGCTGTCCTGGCACACTTGGCCCGTTTGGCCTCTAGCATTGTGGGCGCTGTGGGAGTCGCGTAAGAATTTTGCTACCAATCGCGGTGTCCAACTGGCCGTGGTGATGTTTTCGGTAATGTTCGCGATGTTGGTTCTCACTCGAGAACTGCAAGAAAGCCATGCGTTACCGCTGCTCGTCCCGCTGGTTCTCCTCGCAAGCCAAGGCGTCTTCACCCTACGCCGCGGCGCCGCCAACGCACTGCTGTGGTTTTCCATAATGTTCTTTTTCTTGTTCGCCTTGGCCGGGTGGATCTACTGGATGGGAATGGATGTGGGAGTTTCTGACCGCCTGCACCGTCACCTGATGCGCATGCAACCCGGCTATGAACCGTCCTACGTCGCGATACGTGTTTTGCTCGCGGTCTTGATCACCGCCGCTTGGTTTTGGATCGTTTCGCGCCTCAGACGAACGCCCGAACGGCCGGTTCTGGCCTGGACCGCGGGAGCCGCCATGCTCTGGGGACTCCTGATGATTCTGTTTGGAAACTACATGGATACGGGTAGAAGCTACAGACTCCTCTCCCAACAAATCAAGGGCGCCGTTCCTGCGGCGGCAACGTGCATCGGAAGTTCAGGGCTGGGCGCCAGCCAGCGCGCCATGCTCCACTATTTCGCGGGGATCCTGACGCACCGAACCGAGAATCCCTTCGCACGCACAGACTGTCCCGTGATGCTCATTCAGAGCGCGCGCGCGCCGGCAAAAACCTTGGGGCGGAAGTGGAAGCTGGTGTTCTCCGGTGCACGCCCAGGGGATAAGAAGGAGCTCTACCAACTCTTTGTACGACGTCGTTAACCATGTCCGATCAGTTACAACGATTCTTGAGCGAGCGCGAAGAAGTCGAGGTGCACTGCGAATTCTGCAATCGCCGTTACGCCTTCGCCCGCGTGGATGCCGAGCAACTCTTCGCCGCGGAGCATCTGGCTTCCGCGGGTAAAACCCGGCACTAACTCCACATGGCGAAGGCTCCAGATCACGACGCCCAGGAGAAATTTCGCCTGGATAAATGGCTTTGGGCCGCCCGTTTCTACAAGACCCGGTCGCTAGCGGCCCAGGCAGTGGACGGGGGCAAGGTGCTGGTGAATGGCGATCGCGTAAAGCCCGCCAAGGCCTTGAAGGCGGGGGACGAATTGGTAGTTCATGCCGGCTGGTCGGAGTACACGGTGCACGTGAGGGCCATGTCCGCGAATCGCGGCCCCGCCATGGAAGCCGCGAAGCTCTACGAGGAAACCCAGGCCAGCCGAGCGAAACGCGAGCACCAGGCAGCCTTAAGGCGCGATAATCCTTTGCCCGCCTTTTCCTTCAAGGGACGTCCCACCAAGCGCGACCGTAGACAAATGCAGAGGCTGTTCGAACCCGATGAGGATGCATAGTTTGCCGCATCGCAACAAATACTTTCTCTTGAGCTAGAATAGCCGCCCTCACCTTCATAACACCCTTCCCCAACTAGGAGACCCCCATGCCCAACCCACGCGAAGTCGTCATCCTCTCCGGTGTGCGCACCGCCATCGGAGATTACGGCGGCGCTCTGAAAGACATTCCCCCTACCGAACTGGGCGCCAAAGTCATCCGCGAAGCCGTGGCGCGCTCCAAGATCGCCCCTGAAGAGATCGGACACGTCGTATTCGGCAACGTCATTCACACCGAACCCAAGGATATGTACGTGTCTCGTGTGGCCGCCATCAACGGCGGCATTCCGAAAGAGACACCCTGCCTCACCTTGAACCGGCTCTGCGGCAGCGGCTTGCAAGCCATCGTGAGCGCCTCGCAATCCATTCTTCTGAGTGATTGCGACACCGCCGTTGCCGGCGGGGTGGAATCCATGAGCCGCGCCGCCTACGTCATGCCCGCTCTACGCTGGGGACAGCGCATGGGGGATGGCGCCATGATGGACATGATGGTGGGCGCGTTGACCGATCCTTTCGACACCGTGCACATGGGCATCACCGCCGAGAACGTCGCCAGCAAGTGGGGCATCTCCCGCTCGCAGCAAGATGAGTTGGCCGTGGAAAGTAACAAGCGCGCCACCAACGCCATGCAGAAGGGCTACTTCAAGGACCAGATTCTACCCATCGAATTGAAGAGCAAGAAGGGCCCGGTCTTCTTCGACACCGACGAGCATGCACGCTCCGACGCCAGCATGGAAGGCATGGCGAAACTGCGCGCGGTGTTCCAGAAAGACGGCTCCGTCACCGCGGGTAACGCCTCGGGTATCAATGACGGCGCGGCCGCCGTGGTACTCATGGAACGTTCCGCCGCCGAAAAGAAAGGTTTGAAACCCATGGCGCGCTTGGTCGCCTATGGACACGCCGGGGTAGACCCCAAGTACATGGGCATCGGCCCGGTGCCGGCGGTGCGCAAGGCGCTCGAGCGCGCCGGACTGAAGATCGAACAGATGGACGTCATCGAATCCAACGAAGCCTTCGCGGCGCAAGCCTGCGCCGTGGCGCGCGATCTGAACTTCGACCTGCGCAAGGTCAATCCCAATGGCGGTGCCATTGCGCTCGGACACCCCATTGGGGCCACGGGTGCCATCATCTCCATCAAGGCCATCTATGAATTGCAGCGCACCGGCGGACGTTACGCGCTGGCCACCATGTGCATCGGCGGCGGGCAAGGTATCGCGGCGATTTACGAGCGCCTGTAAGTTGTAGCCTTTCCGAAACGGCGTGCCACCGCGGCACGCCGTTTTCTTTTGCGAGGGTGAACGTAGAATGCGCAACGCATACTATGAGGAAGCCATGATCGATCAATCTCCCGCTTGGCAAGCCCTGGTCGCGCACCAAGACACACTCGGCAAACTCCATCTACGCGATCTGTTTGCCCAAGACCCCGGCCGCTTCGGAAAATTTTCCCTGGAAGCCGGCGATCTGTTTCTCGACTACTCGAAGAATTTCATCGTTGGCGAAACCCTCCCTCTATTGATTCAGCTTGCGCGCGAATCCCATCTCGAACAGCGCATAGGCGCCATGTTCGGCGGCGAGAGGATCAATACCACGGAAGATCGCGCGGCGCTTCACATCGCGTTGCGCAACCGATCGAACCGGCCCATCGCCGTGGATGGCAAGGACGTCATGCCCGCGGTCAATGCAGTGCTGACGCAGATGCGCCGCTTTAGCGAGGGAATTCGATCCGGAACGATCAGAGGCTCTACCGGCGAGGCCATCACCGATGTGGTGAACATCGGCATCGGCGGTTCGGATCTCGGGCCACTGATGGCCACCGAGGCGCTGGAACCCTACGGCAGCGAAGGCTTGCGCGCGCATTTCGTTTCCAATGTGGACGGCGCGCACCTGGGAGCGAAACTGAAATCGCTGGACGCAGACACCACGCTCTTCATCGTGGCCTCGAAGACCTTCACCACTCAAGAGACCTTGACCAACGCGGCCAGCGCGCGCCAGTGGTTGGTGGCCAAGCTCGGCAGCGAGCGTGCGGTACCCCATCACTTCGCGGCGGTGTCCACGAATCTCGCCGCCACCAAGGCCTTCGGCATTCGCGATGACAACGTCTTCTCCTTCTGGGATTGGGTCGGCGGGCGCTACTCCCTTTGGTCCGCCATCGGTCTTCCCATCGCGATCGCGGCGGGCATGGATAGATTCGAGGAGCTATTGAGCGGTGCGCACGCCATGGACGAACACTTCGCTAATGCCCCCCTTGAGCGCAACATGCCGGTCATCCTGGGATTGCTCGGCCTGTGGTACATCGATTTCTGGAATAGGCATACCCATGCCGTGCTGCCCTACGATCAGTCTCTGCATCGCTTCACCGCTTACCTTCAGCAGCTCGATATGGAGAGCAACGGCAAGTCAGTAACCCGCGATGGGCAAGCGCTCCCCTACTCATCGGGCCCCATCGTTTGGGGCGAACCGGGCACCAACGGACAGCACGCGTTCTACCAACACTTGCACCAGGGCACGACGTGGACCCCCGCGGACTTCATTCTTCCGCTGCAATCCCACTACGCCTTGGGTGCGCATCACCGCATGCTCATCGCCAATTGCCTGGCACAAACGCAAGCGCTGATGCAGGGGAAGACCGCCGGCGAAGTTCGTTCGGAGCTCACCGCGCAAGGACTCGAGGGCGAAGCCCTTGAACGCCTCCTTCCTCACAAAGTATTTCCCGGCAACCGGCCCACGAACACCCTCCTGTTTCCCAAACTTACCCCTCGCACGCTGGGCGCCCTCATCGCGCTCTACGAGCACAAGGTCTTCGTGCAAGGATCGATCTGGGGAGTGAACTCCTTCGATCAATGGGGCGTGGAACTGGGCAAGCAACTCGCCAACCGGTTGCTCGAGGATATGGCAACAGGCTCATTGAGCAGTTCGCATGACGTCTCCACGCGCGGCCTGTTGCTGAGAAGCCGTGCTCAGGACAACGCCCCTGGCGCTCACATTCCGGGTATTTCGAAAGAATAAGGCGCCTGCGGCAAGGGTATAAGAACTCGTGACCTTCATACAATGAACGAACACGAATCCTTTCGTTAAGTCCATGAACACCGTTCCCATCCGGATCGCGAAAGAGTCCCGAGACACCATAGGTGGGTATGCCGGCGCTGTTTAAGTTCCACGGGCAATTACGTATGCCGCCTCAGGGCTTGTAGACGTCGACGGCGATCAGCTTCACCGGCGTGTCGCCTTTGTTCTCCGACCAATGACTGATGTTCTTGCCTTCGGACCAGGATTCCCCCTGCCGGCGCTCGTGGACGCCGCCGTTTTCCACGTGCTCGGTCAGCGTGCCCTCCAAGGTATAAGCCACGGCCGGGCGTCCGTTGTGGCTGTGCAGGGCGACCACGCCGCCCGGCTCGAGAGTGATTACGCGCAGGCGCAATTGCCGGCCCGTCACGTTGTCGATTTCGTTGGTGAGGTCGATGAATGTCGGATCACTCACCTTTAGGCCTTTGTTTTCCGTTGGCGGCGTATTCTGGCCGACCGCGACGCCGATTGCGAAAGCCAGCACCATTCCCGATACCGCCGCAATTGCCACGCTCTTGTGCATCATGACTAACTCCTCCGTGTGGTTGACTACAAGGCGCCGCATTGCAGTCTTCGGCGCGATCGTTAAGGACCACGTGCTCCTAGGTGTTTCAACGTTGCACGCGGCCCGCAGAAGTGTATATCGCCGCGTAGCCCCGCAGCAGCAGGAAGGGGACGGGGGACGCAGGTTCTGCCAGTCAAATCTGACACCAGTCTCAAGTCAGATACCCTGGCCCCCGGTTACGAATTCTTGCTGCCCTTCCCCCAGTTCTGGTAGCGCTGCCGAGAGAACTCGATGTATTCCGCGAGAAATTTTTCCTGCAGCGCGTTCAGAGCTTCATCGGGCACGCCTTGTCGCGATAGTTCCGCGAGTTGCGAGCCCTTGAGTCCCGCGGAGTAATGCGTGCTAACACTCTGCGGAATCAATCCGCGGTCCTCTATTACATGCGGATAACGCGACTCGCGAATCTTTTTAGCCACTTCTTCCGCAGGCATGCCGGATTTCGACCATCTCACCACATCATCCGCGGTGATCTGCGGCGCGAAGGGGCGGCCGGGCGAGGACGGCACCCAAGACGGCACACCTTGCGGCCGGGCATAACCGTAAGCCCGACCCAGATGTTTCCCGGCCGCCATGCCGTTGCCGCCGCTGTCGAGATTGGCGAGATCCACCGGCTGCGGATAACACCAATCGCAACCGCCATAGGATTCCCCCAGTGCCGAAAAGCGCGTGAGCATGTCGACGTCGTTGACGAAGGACTGCTGCAACTCATCGAGCACCGGCGCTGATACCCCACGCTGAGCGAGTTTCGGAAAATCGGACCCGCGCAATCCGTAGCTGGTTTTGGCGCTACGTACCAGGGAGATTATTTGACCGGGGGCGTTGGTGCGCGCGAGCGTAATCACCTCGCTAATGGGCACTGGCTGAGGCGTACTGCAGCCCACAAGCAGAAATGCCGCGGTGAGGACCGCGGAGCCGAGGAAAAAACTGAAACACGAACGGCGGGTGCGCATGGTGATGCTCCTTCTTAACCGACACTCACGGACGCAGGCGAATCTACGACTCGCAAGCTCAAGGAATTTCGAACGCGAGGAAAACAAAGAGTTTAGCAGGCCGGGAATTTCTCCTATGAAAAGATGGAGAAATCCTCGGCCTTCTCGGTGATGAACTCGAGCAACGCCGGTGTCCCCTCCCGGGTCTTGGCGATGGCGCGCTTGATCGCGGGAATAATCTCGCCCGCTTGTGTCACGCGTTCACCCCACCCGCCCATCGCGCGCGCGAAGTCGGCGTAATTACCGCTGATATCGGTGGAGCGATACTTCTCCGTGGCGACCTTCATGATCTTCAGTTCAATGGCCATGGAGAAGTTATTGAGCAGGACAGACAGGATCGGGATGCGCTCGCGCACCGCCGTCTCGAAATCCATGCCGGTGAAGCCGATGGCGGCATCGCCCCAGAGGTTGATGCAAAGCTTTTCGGGCGCGGCCAGCTTGGCGCCCATGGCGAGCCCGAGTCCGTATCCCAACTGCGTGGTCTTGCCCCATCCGATGTAGGTCAGGGGCGCCACCGCTTCCCAGAAGGGCGAGATCTGATCGCGCGGACTGCCGGCATCGTGTGTGATGATCGTGTTGGCCACGTCGACGGTGTGCAAGAGGTCCCAGATAACCCGGTAAGGCGAGAGCGGCGCCGAGTTGGAGGCCAGCCGCGGCGTCCATTGCGCCAGCCACTCGCTCTTAAGCTCGCTGATTTCCTTCGCAACCGCACTCACGCGGCCCCGCGCACCTCCCCGCAAGCGATCACGGACCTCGGCCAGCAAGGCGTCGAGCACGAGCCCCGCGTCCCCAACTAGAGCCAGTTCAGCTTCCACGTCCTTGTTGATATCGGTGGGGTCGAGGGTGGCATGCGCGATGCGCGCGCCTTTGGGCATGGCCACACCGTAACTGGTGGATGCGAAGCTGCATCCGATGCCGAAGATCAAGTCCGAGCGATGCAGGAAATGATGCAGCGGTTTAGAGATCGCGCGCCCGCCGGAGCCGAGCGATAAGGGATGCGTTTCGGGAAAAGCGCTCTTGCCCTGGAGGCTTGTGGTCACCGGCGCTTCGAGGAGCTCGGTCAGCTCGCGCAACTGCGGCCACGCGCGGGCGTAGTGCACGCCTTGACCGGCATAGATCACCGGGCGCTCCGCGGCCACCAGCGCCCCCGCGACCTTGGCCACCTCGCGAGGATCAGGCCCCGAACGCAGTCGTGGCGCTGGCGTGTAGCTCCATCCGTCCGTCACCTCTTCGTGCAGGAGGTCATAGGGGAGTTCCACCAGAACGGGGCGCGGACGGCCATTGCGCACTTGCGTAAAGGCTCGCCGCATGGCCTCAGGTACGGCGTCGGTGAGGATCACCTGCTCCGCCCACTTGGTGATGTGCTGGTAGTTGAGGAAGGAACTGAAGTTGGGCGGAATGTTGAGGAGACGCCGTGGATAGCCGCCGGGCAGAACGAGGATGGGCACCGAATCGCCGAAGGCTTGAGCCACGCCGCCGAAGGAATTTTCTGTCCCCGGTCCATGCTGCATCGCGAATACGCCGATGGTCTCGCCGGAGGTGACACGGCTCACCGCATCGGCCATGTGCAAGCCGGTGCGTTCCTGGCGCACGATGATGGTGCGAATATCCGCTTGCGCAGCCGCTTCGATGATGGGATTGACCGGATAGCCGATCAGGTAGCGCACGCCTTCGCGCTTGAGAATCTCCGCCACCACTGCCGCTGCTTTCATGGTTACGCTCCTCCCTAAGACCTCGTCCGGTCATCTGGCGTAGTATGTCATGCGTCGGCTTGTGGTCCCCGCACCTTGTCCCTTGAGGAAGCACCAAGGCTGCGCACGCGAGGGCCGGCGGCCCTCGCCGCAGCACGCGCTAGCGTTCAAGCGTAGGAGTTCATCCATGAAACGAAGTTTTTTGCCACACTTCTCGCTGCTTACGCGGCACTTGGTTCGGCCAACGGTCCCCCTTTGCAATAAAGCTCCACACAATTATCCTCGGGGTCAAAGGTGCGAAAAGAATTGAACTCTTCGCCCTCCTTGATCTGCGCGCCAAACTTCTTGGCCCACTCATCGAGCGCGGCCAAGGAGGGAACACGAAAGCCGACGTGCAGATCCGGCGCCCGATTGACGGGTTCGCCTTTCTCGAAAGCGATGAGCGCGCCGGGACCGCGCGCACGGTGACGGTCCGCCTTCAGGCCGAAGGTTTCCGCGTACCAGCGCGCCATTCCCTCGGGGTCCCGGGAGGGTATATTGAGGTGCTCGAGTTGAAAGCTCAGGTCAGACATGAATGTTCTCCTCAGTCAGACTCCGCGCCAAGAGGGCGGGGAATACGAGTCAAAGATTAGCAGATCCACTAAGGCGCCCCCGGTGAGCGATGTCACGCGGGCACGTTGAACACCTGGCGCAAATAGGCCAAGAAGGTCTGATCGTCGCAAAGCGTCTTGCCTGGGGAATCGGAGAGCTTGGCCACCGGCTGGCCATTGCAGAGCGTGAGCTTCATCACGATGTTCAAGGGGGTTAGGCCCACATCGTTGCTGAGGTGGGTGCCGATACCGAAACCCAACTGCGTGCGCTGCGCGAAGTGGCGGTAGAGCTCGAGGGACTTGGTCACGTTCAAGCCGTCGGAAAACACCAAACGTTTCGTGTGCGGATCGATGCGCAACTTGGCGTAATGGGCGAGGGCTTTCTCGCCCCAGACCACCGGGTCTCCGGAGTCGTGCCGCAGGCCATCGAAGAGTTTCGCGAAGTACAGGTCGAAGTCGGCGAGGAAAGCGTCCATGCCCACCACGTCGGTCAAGGCGACACCTAGGTCGCCGCGATACTCCTGCACCCAGTCTTCCAGCGCCGCTTTCTGCGAGTCGCGCAGGCGGAAGCCCAGGGCCTGATAGCTTTGCAAGTACTCGTGGGCCATGGTGCCGATGGGCACCAGATCGAGGTCGCGCGCGAGCAAGACATTGGAGGTCCCTCGAAAGAATTGCCGGATTTCGCTTTTAAGTGCCGAGTCGACCTCGCGCTGCCATTCGCTCGAGAAACGGCGGCGCACGCCGAAATCGAAAAACTCGAAAGGATGCCGCAAAGGCGTGAGCCGCGCGAAGTTCTTCAATTCCTCGATCTTCGCGTGCAATCTGCGGCGGCCTTCGGTAAGCGCGGCGGCGCGATCGAAGCGGCGGAAGTACAACTCATTGAC
>JBKKAO010000402.1:0-2937 GCA_046714645.1 Burkholderiales bacterium
GTTATGCCGCGTCTTCCAGCCGATGTTGTGATCGGCGCACGATGAATCCCCGCTTACGCCCAGTCCGCCCACAATCTCACCCTGACTGTTGTAGAGCGCAAACCCGCCACCGAAGACATTGATCCCACCGATCTTTCCGCCCTCCATCGGGTCATTGGACTTGCCGTAGTTCGCGGCATTCCCGCGATAGGCCACGTGCGTGTTCACCGGGTTACTGTGCTGAAGGCCGTAGAGCGCTCCACCCGGAGAAACCGCGGAGAACAGGTTCGCCGTGGACAGCGCAAGACCGGGCAGACTGAAGGCATTGCCCGTATTGGCCTTCTGCGCGGAGATCACGCGGCTGCCGGGCCACTGATCACCGCGGTCCTTACCTGTGAAGGCGACGGCGCACACGATTCCGTCGCGGTTCACAATGGTGCCCCACATATCGAGATTGAAACCTCCGTTCGTCTCGTTGCGCGCCTGCTTGAGCGCGGACTTCAGCACCGCGTGCTGCGGCAAGCCACGGCAGTCGGAAGAATTGTCATCCCCATTGTCGGCAACCACCGAAGTCGATGTCATCGCGCACAGTCCAGCGGCGCCCAGTACAGCCAGATATCGCACACTCATTTTCCACTCCTACAGATGATGCCCCCAGCCCGGTGCTCCTCTACGAGACGTGCAGCCGCTGTTGGGGCAATGGGGGCGAAGATCGCGGCGGCAGCCCTCTAATTCTACGGCGATAGATTAGTGGCGACGATTTGCACTCCGGGTGGCGCGCATGCGCCGGGTTTTCCGAACTACCTGCACCGAGGAAAGGATTCAGCCGGGAGCGTCTGTGAAGCACCAAGCCTAGGGAGCACTCGGCTTTCTTGTTCCAAAGGGAAACGCAACGCGAGTTTAAACTCGAAGTGCAATTCTGATTAACGGGTTGGGTGAGCGATATGCTTCGGAATACACTTCTCCGCAGTGGCAAGATCGCTAGACACGCGTGAGATGCAGCTTAGGGCCGGCATTTTTTATAGCGTGCTAATTTGTATCCTCGCATCCTTCCGCTTCATCACATCAGGTTGGAGTTCCGTACCCAGCCCAGGCCCCGTCGGCGCGGTGAGGTACCCCTTCTCAAGCGGCGGTAACTGCGTGACCAGTTTGCCATACCAATCCGTGTAGAAGGCGCGAACCACTTCCTGCACCAGCGTATTCGGGCAATTCATGGATAGGTGTACCGACGCCGTCAACAGAACCGGCCCCGTGCAGTCATGGGGTGCGACGGGTAGTTGATAGGCCTCCGCCATCGTTGCAATCTTCTTCGATTCGGTCAGACCACCGGCCCAGCCCACGTCGAACATGCAGACACTGACCGCGCGCTTCTCGAACAGATCGCGAAACGCCCAGCGCGTCCCCAAGGTCTCACTGGCGGTGACCCACACGTCGGTGCGATGCGCGAACTCCGCGATGGCGTCTAGGTTGTCCATCTTGATGGGGTCTTCGTACCAGAAGGGATTGAATTGTTCGAGCGCCTTGGCGATCTTGATGGCGGTGGGCAAGTTCCACAGGGAATGAAATTCGACGTGAATGTCCATCTTGTCACCGACCGCTTTGCGAATCTTCTCGAAAGGTTCCATGGCCTTCTTCAGATCCGCGTTGGAGATGTAGGTGCCGTTACTAGCCTCGGCATATTCATCGAAGGGCCAGATCTTCATCCCGGTATATCCCTCTTCCAGCAATGAGACGGCCAATTCGTCGGCGTACTTCATGAAGCCCACCAGATCCTCGTAGGGCTGGTACTTACCGCCGTCGCCCGGCATGCCGAAGTTGGCGGTGCCTTGCTCGGATTTGGCGCGCACGTACTGGTAACCGGCGCAGGTGTTGTAGGCGCGCACTTTGTCGCGCGAGGCGCCACCCAGTAACTGATAGATGGGCTGATTAGTAATCTGCCCGAAGAGGTCCCAGAGGGCGATATCCACCGCGGAGGCCGCGCGCATCTCCGCCCCCACCGACTTGAACCCCAGGTAGTTGTAGAGCATGTGACGGCTGTGCTTGTCGATCTGTAGCGGATCCTTACCCAGCAGATAGGGCGCGATGGTCTGGTGAATGTGGGCGATGGCGGGCTCCACCGCATAGAAGGTTTCCCCTAAACCGACGATGCCCTCATCGGTGTGCAGGTGGACCCAAAGCACATTGGGGTATTCCTCTAGATTGATGGTCGCGATGGCGGTGATTTTCATGATTAGCCCGTGCGTTGTGGAGTGCAGCTTTGCGAGTTCAAATTTGAGATCATTTTTTGCCGCTCTCGGCCTCATGGGCCGCCCAGACTTTCCGCGCTAAACGAACTCCATCGAGAAGCGCCGGTGCCCCCGCGTACGCCGCCACATGCAGAAAGATCTCGAGCATCTCCTTCTTGGTCACGCCGTTGTTGATGGCCCCGCGCAGGTGAATCTCGAGCTCATGGGGCCGGTTCAGTGCGGCCAGCATCGCGAGGTTCATGATGGAGCGTGTCTTCTTCGGCAGCGTCAATTCGCCGTCGGCGCCGCGCCGTGCCCACACCGCACCCCAGGCGTGGGTGGTGACGTAGTCCTGCAAGTCCTCGCTGAATTCGTCCTTCAGCTCGAAGGCGCGTGCGACATACTCCTCGCCCAGCACTTCACGGCGAAGCTTCAACCCGGCATTGAATAAGTCTTTTTTGGTGATCTCGCCCATGGTCTTAATTCCTCTGTGTACGGTTGAAGGTATTGTATCGGGCTAGCACTTGGCCGAGCGCATCCTGCTGTCGAAATCGGCTCTCGAAGGCGAGCGCAAACAGGTCACGGGCCGCCCGGTTGGAACAGCTCTCAATTTAGTATCCAGGCTTACCGTAGCCATGCTTACAGTTGGCTTGCTTATCGTAAGCTAGGCAACTAAAATCCGCCCCATGGTTATCAAGGAAGATCTATCCCGCAATTTCGGTTTCATCCTGAA
>JBKKAO010000403.1:0-6251 GCA_046714645.1 Burkholderiales bacterium
TCTCGTTGAACTTTTCGCGCCCTAGATCGCGGCGGGAGGTACCTTGATCTTCCAATTGGCGCTCAACGACAATCTGCGTTGCGATGCCTGCGTGATCCGTACCCGGCAACCACAGCGTGTTGTGGCCACGCATGCGGTGATAGCGCGTGAGCGCATCCATAATGGTTTGGTTGAAGGCGTGGCCCATGTGCAAGGTACCGGTGACGTTGGGCGGAGGCAATTGCACGCAGAAAGAAGGCCTGGAGGAATCGTAGGCCGCGTTAAAAATTCCGCTTGACTCCCAAACCGGATACCAACGCCGCTCGATCTCCGAGGGCACAAAGCTCTTGGAAAGTTCCATGAAGGGGATGAAACTGAAGGAGCGGCGAGTATAGCCTAGGGCTAAAACCGGCTAGGCTTAAGCAGACTTGGCCAGATCGTGAGTGCGAATCTCATAACCGCGATCGCGATAGAAGCGAAAGCGCGTGCGCGCCGCCGACTTGTCTTCTTCGTCAAGACCGACGATCTCGATGAGCCGCTCGAAGCGGCTAAAAACCTGCGAGCAATCGTTGCTGAAATTCACTAGCACTTGCTCGTGCACCACGGGATCGGCAACGTGATCGACAATGATGGGCGTGATCTGGGCCAGCTTGTCACTGGCCCGGCAATGCGGGAGAAAACCGATGGCAGGTTGTGTCCACAGGTAGCGGTCCACTTTTTCCGTGCCCTCCTGCCCGGCAGTCAACACAAAGAGCCGCGCGCCTTGGCGCAAGGCCTTGGCGCTGAGTGTACTCAGGGTCGCGAGACGATTCTCCGAGTTGATATAAAAATCGATCAGGGTCATCCGGCCACTCGTATTACTTGCTTGCGGATCTTCGAATCAGATAGTTCGTCAACATTGGAACCGGCCTGCCCGTGGATCCTTTGTCCTTGCCCGAACGCCAAGCGGTACCAGCGATGTCAAGATGAGCCCACTTAAACTTCTTGGCGAAGCGCGACAAGAAACACGCCGCGGTCACGCTTCCCGCCGGCCGGCCCCCGACGTTTGCCACGTCGGCGAAAGGGCTCTTGATCTGTTCGTGATAGTCATCCCATAAGGGCATGTGCCAGGCGCGATCCCACACGTCCGCACCGGCGTCGAGAAGGTCCTTCGCGAGCGCCTCGTCGTTGCTGTAGAGCCCCGTGGCCACGCTGCCCAGCGCAATCACGCAAGCCCCGGTAAGCGTCGCGATGTCGATCACCGCTTGTGGTTGGTAGCGCTCGGCATAGGTGAGCGCATCGCACAAAATGAGCCGCCCTTCGGCGTCGGTGTTGAGAATTTCGATGGTCTGGCCAGACATGCTGGTCACCACATCGCCAGGCTTGATGGCGTTACCGCCCGGCATGTTTTCGCAGGTGGGAATGAGCCCCACGACATTGACGGGCAACTGCATTTCGGCCACCGCCTTGAGCGTGCCCAGTACACTGCCCGCCCCGGACATGTCGTACTTCATCTCGTCCATCTCGCCGGAGGGTTTGAGAGAGATGCCCCCGGTATCGAAGGTGATGCCCTTGCCAATAAGGACCACGGGTTTGGAACTTGATTTCGCCCCCCTGTACTCAAGCACGATGAACTTGGCGGGCTCCCGGGTGCCTTGGGTCACCGAGAGGAAAGAACCCATTTTGAGCCGCGCCATGTCTTTCTCTTCCAACACTTGTATTTTGAGCTTGTAGGCCTTGGCCAATTGCTGGGCTTGATCGGCGAGGTAGGCGGGTGTGCAAACGTTACTGGGCAGATTGCCCAGGTCCTTCGCCAAACTCACGCCCGCGCCCAGGCGGGTGCCGCGATCCCAGGCGCGTTCCAGCGCCGCGCCGGCACGTGCAGAAAGACCGATGGAAAGCTCGCGTAGCTTTCGCGCATCGGCACGCTTGCTCTTCATTTGATCGAAGCGATAGGTCGCCTCCACGGCCATTAGAGCGGCCTGGTTCGCTCGCCACGCTTCGTCCTTGTCAGTGACGGGGAACTCGGTGACATATAGGATTGCATGGGAGACGGCGCCGTCGCTCAGCGCGCGCACGGCTCGCGACACCGCTTCGCGATAGGCCTTGGCGCCCAGATCGCCGGACTTACCCAGTCCGACCACCAGCACCCGCTCGGCCGTCACACCGGGTATATGATGCAGCATCGTCGCGGTGCCCGCGCGCCCGCTCAGATCTCCACTCGCCATGAGCTTCGACAGATAACCGTTCGATGCACGGTCCAAACTCACCGCAGACGGTAGCAGCTTCTTATCTTCGAGCTGCCCTACCACGATACAAGATGATTTCTGCTTCTCTGGCGCCCCAACTTTTATGCTAAAGTCCACGCGACCTTCCTTTGAATTCAACTCGCTAAGTAACCGTCAACAAACGGGCGCAGATTATCACGGCTCCCTCGCACGTAAGTCAAAGCCGTCACTCGATAAATGAACCATGATCTTCGTTCGCTCGGCACTGCGTGAGTTCACAGCGTCGGGCGTGGTGGTGTTTATCGTACTGCTCGCCATTACCTTTACCACGCAGTTAATTCGCTTCCTGGGGCATGCCGCGGGCGGCCGGGTGCCCACCGATGCGGTGCTGACCCTATTGGGATTCTCAGCGCTCGGGTATCTACCGCTACTGCTGTCGATCGCGCTGTTTCTCTCCATCTTGCTCAGCATGTCGCGCATGTACCGTGACTCGGAGATGGTGGTTTGGTTCAGCTCGGGCGCCGGATTGCCCGCCTGGTTTCGCCCGGTGTTGCTCTATGCGCTACCGGTGACCGCCGTGGTGGCCTTGCTGTCTTTGTCCCTTACGCCCTGGGCCATCCGCAAGAGCGAGGAATTCCGCCACCAGATCGAAACCCGGGACGATATTTCGGCCATCGCTCCGGGATTCTTCAAGGAATCCAAGCAGGGCGATCGCGTCTACTTTGTCGAGAAGCTCACCAGTGATCTATCGCAAGTGGCGAACATCTTCATGCACTCCATACAGAACCAACAACAAGGAGTCACCATCGCCCAGCGCGGTTACGTGGACACTCACGACAATGGAGATCGTTACTTGGTCATGCTCAAGGGCCGTCGCTATGAAGGTATCCCTGGACAAGCGGACTACAAAGTCGTGAACTTCACGCGCTATTCCATTCGCATCGAGCAAGGTGAAGCGAAGGTTTTCTTCCCTTCCTATAAATCGAAACCTACCCCCGAGCTTCTACGAAGCGACGAGCCCCAAGATTTGGCTGAACTGGTGTGGCGTTTTGGACTCCCCGCGTCGACCATTGTGCTGGCGTTCTTCGCGATCCCGCTTTCCGCCGTGAATCCACGCACCGGCCGCTCCTTCAATTTGATTCTCGCCGCCTTGCTTTACCTCGTATACAACAATCTGGTGAGCGTCGTTCAATCGTGGGTGGAACGCGAACAATTTGGGGTCACTATTGGCCTCATCGGCCTCAACCTTGCCATGGCCGCCATCTGCGCCGGGCTTATTTACCACCGTTTGTCGCTACGTCCCTTCTACCGGCGTACACCATGAGAATCATCCGGCGCTATATCGGGAATCTGGTTCTGGGGAACATCCTGCTAGTGCTGGCGGCCTTGCTCATGCTATTTGGTTTTTTCGATCTGATCTATGAACTGAAAGACATCGGCGCGGAGGGATATAGGCTGACCTACGCGCTGACCTTTATCGTCCTCAGTCTTCCCGGCCACCTCTATGAATTGCTGCCGGTCGCGGCGTTGATCGGCTCCCTCTTGGCCATCGCGCAACTGGTGACGCACTCGGAGTACGCGGTCATGCGCACCGCCGGGGTGTCCATTCTCGGCATTTCTCGTTCGCTCGCAGGAGTCGGCATGGGGCTGGCCATGACAACCTTGATCGTCGGCGAATATTTGGCGCCCATTAGCGAGGAAGCCGCCCAACGACTACGGCTCAAGCAAACTAGCAGCGTCGTCGCCCAGTCCTTTCGATCGGGTCTATGGGTTAAGGACAACTTGAGCTTCGTAAACGTCGGCCGCGTGATGCACGATTCGTCGCTGCAAGAGATCAAGATCTACGAGTTCGACGAGGACTATAGGCTGCACACCATCCGCCAGGCGAAGGAGGCGAGCTACCTCGGAGGCAATCAATGGAGCCTCAAAGAGGTTGTGCAAACGAAGTTGGGAGACCATCGCGCGAGCGTAGAGCGTAGCGGTGATCTCAAGTGGAATTCCGTGCTCACTCCGGATATCTTGAGTGTGCTGCTGGTGCCTCCTCAACGCATGTCGCTGTGGACCTTGTTTTCCTACATTCAGCATCTTCGCAGCAATAGCCAAGACTCGGCACGCTATGAGATCGCGATGTGGACCAAGGTCATCTACCCCATCGCCGTGCTGGTGATGATGGTGTTGGCCTTACCCTTTGCCTACATGAATATCCGAGAAGGGGGTATTGGAGGGAAGATTTTCGCCGGCATCATGCTGGGCTTGGGTTTTCATCTGCTAAATCGCCTATTCGGTCATGTCGGGCTCTTGGCCGCCTGGCCTCCCTTCATCGCTGCCTTGCTACCCACCCTCCTATTCCTTGTTGCGGGCATTGGAACCATCCGCTGGTTTGAGCGCCGCTAAGTGGGTCGCATCAAATAGGCGCGTACCGGCCCACCGATCGTGCAAGAACTGTTTCTCGCGATCCACCACCGACCACAGCAAACCCACTCCGAGGGCGCCGACACTGGGAATCGCCAATAGAAATCGCGCCACAGCCCTCCGGGCCGAGAGGAACTCCCCGTCAGCGCGTGCAATGCGAATCCCCCAAGTCTTCATAGGTAGCGTACCCCCCTTCGTCCAGCATAAAACGCAATACACGCCGGCCACCGCCAACAAGCAAAGCTGCAGCACGGTTCTGCGCCCGGTTTCGGGAAGCCATTGAAGGATGGGCACTAACAAGAATCCGGAAACGAACAGCAATCCCGCTATCAGCAAGGTCTCGTAGGCCGTACTTGCGAAACGCCGCCGCCGGTTGGCAAGTGTTAGCACGGCGGACGTCCGGATGAGAATGGGCTACCGGGAATCTGCGAACACGGCTACTTCTTGACCGGACTTTGCCGCAGATCTTCTTTTTCTTCCTCGGTGAGGCTATCGTACTCCTGCCATTTTTGCTGAATCTCTTTTCTCTTCTCCGGCGGCAAATCCTTGAGTTTCTTGTACTGCTCCCGTACCCGTGCTCTCTCGCTCGGACTCAGCGACGCCCACTGCTTGATGCGCGCCTGCAACCGCGATTGCTGGCTGGCGTTCATGGAAGGATAGCGCTTGGCGATGGCGATCCATTTGGTCCTTCGCTCCGAATCGATGTTGGGCCAATCCTCGGCCAGCGGTGCCAAAATCCTTTGGTACTCGGGAGCAAGGCTGGCCCACTCGGGTCCTTCCGCCAGGGCCGGGAGCGGCCCGGTTAGAACGGCCAGAATGCAAGCGGCTCCGATGATTAAAGCTAGTCTTCCGCGGTTTTTTGCAGCCAAGTCTCGAAGCCCTCGTCAAGGTAAGCGTGGATTGGGAGGTCATCGGTGAGCACCTGGGCTTCTAGCTCATAGGGATCCGGTGAACCGTCTTGCTGCAAAAGGTAACCCGCGTACGCGAGGACCAAAACCACAACCGGGGCGGCCCATTTCCAGTTCAGAAAGGCCGAGAATGGAAGTCCTCCCCGCTCATCCACTGCGGTGGTGTGATACCGCGACAGGGCGTTTTGCCTAGTGGATTGAAGCTTGTAGAGCGTAGACGCAGTCAGATGATCGAGACTTGCGTCCAGGTTTTGCGCTACTTTTCGCGCGAATTCTTGCTCGTTCACAACGTTACCCCCTTCGAGCGCAGGAACCCGGCAAGGGCATGGGTCGCGCGCGAGCAATGCGTTTTCACGCTGCCCTCCGAGCAACCCATGGCCTTGGCTGTTTCCGCGACGTCTAATTCCTCCCAATAACGTAACAAAAAGGCCTCGCGTTGACGACCGGGAAGTTTCTCAATACCCGCTTCAATCACTCCCATGACCTTTTGTCTTCCTACCTGGTCTTCGGGTGTGCCCGCCCGGTTTATACCCTCTCGTACATCCATCCTGTCGAGGGGGTCGTACTCCTCATTGGGATCCGCGGACGCTGGAATCAGCGAAGACAGTAGTGTGGTCCACAGTGAACGTACCTTCTGCCGACGATAGTAATCCCGAATAGTGTTTTGCAGTATGCGCTGGAAAAGCGGGGGCAGTTCCTCCGCGGGTTTTCCGCTATAGCGCTCGACCAGCTTGAGCATGGAATC
>JBKKAO010000404.1:0-3635 GCA_046714645.1 Burkholderiales bacterium
CACGATGAGCACGGACTTTTGCATCGAGGCCCTCAACGAGGCGATCACGCGGTACGGCGCCCCGGCGATCTTCAACACCGATCAGGGAAGCCAGTTCACCTCCAACGCCTTCACCGAGGTGCTCAAAGCCAATCGTATCCAAATCAGCATGGACGGCAAAGGCCGTTGGGTGGACAAGGCTTACGTTTCACACTGCACCTCCTTCGCGGGATCAGAGACGATGTTGGGATCATGGCGCCTGAGAGAGAGTTTGGTGCCCTGTGCTTTGCGTGGCGAGTCAGCACCTGGCGGGTCATACAGACATTCGTTCTTATCGCTGTAGGCGTGTCCGTGAATCAGGCCGTGGCGGTTCCATATCTTCACACGGGTTGGCGAGATGTGCAGCGCGTCAGCCATTTCCTGCAACGTCAACAGCCCGGCCTCCCGTAAGCGATCATAGCGCGGCTTGAGAGCATAACTGCGTACAAGACGGGCAACCAGATGCGGATGGAAAGGTTTGCCGGCACCGGAGAGGATGCCGCGTTCATTCAGGATCGCGGCGATCTGCGGGACGGTATGTTTGTTAAGCAACTGGTCGATCTCATTGACCACGCCCGAGGGTGTGACCCACTTCTGCCAGGATTGCAATGGCAGGGGCACATTGAGCGTCTTGTGCGCGCCGCCTTTGAAGCGGATCTGCAACGTGAGCTGATGGTCGCGGTTCAAGGTTACATCCTCGAGCAGAAGCCGAACCATGCGTTTGCGCTCGCGCTCCGGCGTGGTGGGATCGCGCCACAGCCGGGGGAAGTCTGATGCCAATGCAAGGATGGTGGCGCGCTGCTCGTCGGTCAACACGCGCGCGTCTTGCTCGCGGCGGCGCGCATATTCTTCGTGTGCTTCGCTCAGTGCACGCAGCTTATGATTCCAGTCGGCTTCCAGGGAGTCGGCAACTAATCGGTTATCGGGGTCGACGCGCAGGTAGCGCCGCTGTGCCAAGTCAGCTTCGTACTGGGCACGTTCGACTTGCTTGTGGCGGAGTCGATCGGCCTCCTCGATGCGCGACTGGAGCTCGCGCTGCACCGCCAGCGTGACCTCGAGGGCAACCGGGTTGACCGCTTCGACGAGCAGCTCGCCAATCGCTTGATCGATGCCAACGCCCGGGACGCGTTGGCAAACCGGTTCAGCGTGCTCGATGCCCTCGCGCTGGCAGACGTACTCCGGGCACAGTCGCCCATTGCGGCTATGGTAACGAACCGTCATACGATTTCCGCAGCGCCCGCAGACCACCACTCCTTGAAGCAGCGCGGGACCCTCGCGCGGTGGCCCGCGGCGCCGATCAGCGCCCATTGCCTGCGCGCTCTCGTGCAAACGCTTCTGGTTCTGTTCGTAGTCTTCCCAGGAGAGATAGCCCACGTGCACGCCTGGGATCAAAGTATCCCATTTCGCCCGTGGGACGTTATGGATACGCGTGCCGCCATCGAGCGTCTTTCGCGTGTGGGTACGACCGTAGACGAACGCACCGGCGTATCTCGGATTGTGCAGAATGCGCAGCACCTGGCTGTGATCGAGACCCGTCCATAGCACTTCGCCCTTGTGCGGCCCTTTGCCGCAGCGTCGCGGAAATGCCAAGCCCTGATGCCGCGCGGCTCTCGCTGTGGCCATCGCCGATCCGGTACGGCGGAAGGTTTCAAACAGCCAGCGCATGCACTGCTGCACCTGCTGATCCGGGTCAAGGACGAGCACGCCCTCGGTGTTGTAGACGAGTCCAATCGGCGGGCGCATTTCCAACTCGCCACGTCTGGCTTTGTTCAGGATCCCGCCTTGCAAGCGTGCCCGCAACACATGTAATTCGGCCTCGCTCATGGTGCCCTTGAGTCCCAGCAAGAGCCGGTCATTGAAGTGAGCAGGGTCGTAAATACCGTCCTCATCGAGGATCAGAGTGTCGGTGATGGCGCAGATCTCAAGGAGCCGATGCCAGTCCATGGAGTTACGCGCCAGACGCGACACTTCCAGCCCGAGCACGATCCCGGCGTGCCCGACACCGACCTCGGCCACCAGACGCTGGAAGCCCTCGCGATCGGTCGACGAAGCGCCGGACTGGCCCAGGTCAGTGTCGATCACGATGATCCGATCCTCGGACCATCCCAAGGCGATGGCCCGCTGACGCAGAGCGTACTGGCGCTTGGTACTCTCGGTGTTCTCGAACACTTGGCGCAACGTCGATTGGCGAATGTACAGATAGGCGTTGCGCTTGAGGTGGCTGGCGTGGACCTTCTGGTGGGGATCGTTGCTCATGCGATGGCCTCCTGAGAGCCGTGGAGAACCATGCCGGCCAGGATCATCGTCACCTCCCTGTGCATCTCAAAGGCAAAGATGTCATCGTCACCAAGGCGTTGCTGCGGCGGTGCTGACACCTCCACGGTGCACTGGGCCCACGCCTGCATCCACCCGCTCATGCCACTGCGCATGAGCAGCGCAAGGCCTTGAGCGCGAGGGTTACCCCACGCGGCTCGCCCGAGCGCGTGCTCTCGCAACTGCTCGTAACGCGAGATCAACCCCTCATTGCGAGGCGCACGGCGAAGCGATGGGGGCGAGGGATTCACTGCGGTTTTTTTTGGTGCATAAACTGCCGTTCGATGCTGCGCGGGTGAACCTGGACGCCGAAGTTCCTCTTGACCAAGCTCGCCAATCGCTCGGGTCGCAGGGATGGCTCGGCTGCGCGCGCCTCGGTCAAGAATTCCATCACCGCCGGGGTCAGTTTGTGGCCGCCGCGGGGTCCGGGCTTCTGGGGAATCAGGCCGGCGAGCCCAGCCTGCGCGAAGGCGGTTTGGGCTTGGTAGAACGAGGGCCTGGAGAAGCCGAATAGCTTGGCCGCTTCGCTCACTGGCCGCTTCTCCACGCTGACCAAGCGAAGCATTTCGTATTTCACCTGCAGCAGGTCGTGCGGATCTAAGAACTCGCTGCCCCGAAACAGGGGGTGGCTGACGACCTCGGGGCGCGGATTGAGGCTTGCCTGTTGGCGTAAACGACGTTGTTTCTCTTGCCTGCCTCGGTCTGCCGGCATGCGCACCTCCAAGGAAGAATCGGCCAGTAAGTGTAAAACTAATTATGTACGCGTTAGCACAAGTGTCAAGGTATTTACTGGTCGATCTGCCTGTAGCATAGACGAATAAGGAACATGCATACGCTCGTACAGGCCCGCACGCTATCTTCAGAATTGACGTAATTGCCTTAACATATGCGGCGTATTTGGCTTTACACCCCCTCCGCCTGCTCATGGCTTTGATTCCCCCATCAGACGGACCAGTTCGAGCAACTCGTCGACGCGAAATGCGGCGCGTCCAGCAGCTAGCACGTTGAACGGATCCTCGGCCACGGCACTCGTCCAGTCCGCTGGAAGCGAGCGCAGACGCTGCGCTGCGTCGTGAAACCAAACCCTGTCCTCACGCCAGTTCTGAGCGCGAAGCACCAGTTCAAATTCCTCGCTGAAGAGAGGATGATACGGATGGGTTACCCGAAAACGTCGGCTCTGATCGTCGCTAGCCGGCGCAATTGACTGCTTATTCCAAGTGGCTTTCAAGATGAGACTAATAATGGCATGCTTGCGCCCGTCACTCACGACTGGAGCGCGGCATGGCAAGACCTCGGCACATAGA
>JBKKAO010000405.1:0-3212 GCA_046714645.1 Burkholderiales bacterium
GGCATTCCTCGGCGGCACGGAGCTCGACGGCATTCTGGCCCCCGGTGGCAATCCCGCGCTTATGTTCTCTGGCTCGGCACTACCCACCGGGAACACGCTGACGTTCATCATAGCTGACACCTCGGACTCGGTTTTGGATTCAACTGTCTATTTAGCCAGTCTTGGCGGGACCGAGCCTCCTCCTAATGGGGCTCCCGAACCCGGTACCCTCGTGCTCTTGGGGCTTGGCGCCTTCGGGTTGGGCTTCGCTCGCCGACACAAGAACTGAGCACTGAAGAAAAGCTGCAGAATCGAAGCGGCCGCTAGGCCGCTTCTTTTTTTGGCCAGAAATGACCGTCTTGCGCGAGCACAAGCTTCGTGAACACCGAATTGCTGGGCACCGATAGTCATTGAACTTATTGGCGCCTCCAATAAGTCTCATGCTGAGGCCCCCTTCGCTGCGCTCAAGGGCAATCTGCGGACCGAAGACTCTGCTTTAGGTCATTAGGAAAGCAGATTCTTCGCGTCACTCAGTATTAGAGACTTTTGATTTTTGAGGTCTCCTTATATCGAGCCTGGCTACTTTCATCTCAAAACTGACCCGGCTTTGAAACAATATGTATGATCGATGCCGGATTCGAAATCCAGAAGCCATCAAACCCTTCGGCTAGCGTTCTATTTCATCGCAGCGCACCACACCTGCGGCCTCGAAATGATCTGAAGCAGCCGCGACATCATCGGTCACAATCTCCAGCCAAAGTTCCGCTTGGCTGAGTCCCGTTACTGGCTCGATCCAGAGCTGGTTCGAGCCGAACTCGAAACCCACCGCCGGAAGATGCTTCTGCAACACCTTGAGGCCGAGCACGTCGCGATAGAACGTCACGGTAGCGTCATATTAATGTGGGGGAACTTTGAGGGCGATATTTCGACCGCCCGCGAATCGCGAATTCATGACGTTGTACTTGGTGACTACTAGCGTGTGATCAGCGTTCCACCGCCCGCTTCAGCTTGTTGAGGGCGCGATCCCACTGTTGCGCGATCACCTCGAGCGAGCGCCGCGCCTCATCCAGCCTGGATGATTCAAATTCCCACAGCCGTTCACGTCCGACCTTGACGTCGTGCACCAGCCCTGCATCTGCGAGCACGCGCAGATGTTTTGTGACGGCCTGGCGCGTCATTTCCGTTCCGGATGTGAGCTGGGCGATCGACATGGCCCCGCCGATGCACAGAACCGCGACGAGACTCAGGCGCGTCTCGTCGCCGAGTGCCGCGAAAATCGGCGCCGAATTCCGCAGCGGCGAACTGTGCTTTCGGGGCACCTTTTTTGAAGTCGCGTTACCGCGTGGCGACATGCTTCTCGATGTTTTTCAGTTGTTCGTCCCAGCCGCTGCTGTTCTCGCGAAACGCCTCCAGACGGCGCGACACCGGAACATCGTCGAAGCCGGATTCGACTATGGTCAGCAAGGTGCCGCCCTCGACGTCCTTCAGCTCGAATACCACCAGCGTGGTCGGCTCTTTCGAATGGTCGACGGCAGGGTCGACTGCATACGGATGCCAGCGGAAGGACAGCAACCGCTCCGGCTCCATGCGTTCGATCACCACCTCCCAGACGAGATGCTCGTAGCCGGGGTGGGTGACCTGTCCCTTCACGTGCTGGCCGGCGGCAAAGGTCTTTCCCTTGAGCGCCACCCCGAACCAATCGCCGAATTCCTCGGCATTCGATAGCGCGCGCCATATCCGCGAACGCGGCGCTTTGAGCAGTATCTCTCTTTCAATGCGATCTGTTGATGGGTTCATATGCTACCTCCTGGTTGCATTATATTCCGCTGGCGGCGACAAATGCAACCTTTTCTTTGCATGTCCCCGGCGCGGCCTGAGACGCCGATCGCTGCTCCTTGTTTTAACCGGAAGGCCAAGTTGCGGTTGACATTCGAGGAGGCGGTTGTAAACTCGGCGTAATAAGAAGCGGGAAGTGGTTCGCGCCACTGAATGCTGATCCCTCACCCTTGACAGAGGAGTTTTGATGAAACTTAATCGTCATGCGTTCCGCGTTCGCCCCGGCATGCGCCAAGGCCAGCAGACTGAAACACCGTTGCCGACCCGGCTTGTTTCTAACGAGGAATTTCCGCCAATGCCGCAAACCCTCGCGCAGCGCGAGGTAGAGGCTCGGATCCTAGCCGAGGCCGGACGCCTGGCGAAAAAACTCGGCGTCAGCCGGCGGGAATTTCTGCGCACCAGCGGCGGGATGGCGGCCTCGTTCCTCGCCATGAACACCGTGTTTGGCCGATTCTTCGAGGTCACCGAAGTCGAGGCGGCGGACGCCGCCGCGGCTAAGGAAGCAATGGGCGCGGCGTTTTTCATCTTCGACGTGCAGCTTCACTACGTCGGGGCGGCCTATGACCCGGCCAATGCGGAGGCGGGGCGCAAGGGCGCAGTCACCAAAGGCGGGCTGATGGGGCTACGCAAACGGGCGCAGCAGATGAATCCGGCGCTCGCGTCCGATAGCGGCACCTTGGCTGACCTCTCGTGGCAAAACTTTATCAAGGAGGTGTTCCTCGACAGCGAGACGGCAATTGGCCTTATCTCGACACCGCCCGGGCCGTATCCCCAAGAGGCAGTGGTGCCGCCGAAGGAGATGGCGCACATCCGCGATGAGATCAACCGCATCACGCAGTCGCGCCGGATGCTCGCCCACGGTCTGGTGACGCCGCAGCTCGGTCAGACCGATCTTGACTTCATGGAACTGCAGGCGGAAACGCTGAAGGTCGACGCCTGGAAGGGCTACACCGGCTCCTGCCCCAAGGGATTCGATCGAGGCTGGTTCGTCGATGACGAAAAGATCGCTTATCCGATGCTCGAGAAGGCTCGCAAACTAGGCGTGCGGCGCTTCTGTGTCCACAAAGGTCTGCCGCTGGGCCCCGTCGCTGATTACAACCATCCGCGCGACCTGATCAAGGCCGCCAAGGATTTTCCCGACATCGACTTTCTTGTTTACCACTCCGGACTTCTGAACGTCACTGCGCCCAAGCCTTCGGGCGAGATACCTTGGACTACTGAGTTCTGCGAGATGAAAAAGAAAGAGCCCGGTATCAAGAATATTTACATGGAACTGGGGTCGACGTTCGCGCAGTTGGTCACGACCAATCCCGCCGCTTGTGCGCATCTGCTTGGCCAGATGATCGAGGCGTTCGGCGCCGATCATGTGCTGTGGGGCACGGATTCGATCTGGTACG
>JBKKAO010000406.1:0-2863 GCA_046714645.1 Burkholderiales bacterium
GTACGCGATTGCCATCACCGTCGTAGATATAGGTGATGGCGCCGGTGTTCGCAGCGATCAACTTGTTCTCGAAGTCGTAGCCATAGTTCTGGCTGCCCGAGACGATGGTGTGTAAGCGTCTTACCGTACCACTCCGGCATCACACGCTGACGCCGTTGTGGAAGGGCGAAGTGGCAGTAGTTCATCGATGCGGCTGTTAGGCCACACGGGGAGTTTCTCCAAGGTGTCCCTCAGCCACGCCGCTGGATCTAACCCGTTGAGCTTGGCGGTGCCCAGCAGACTTTGGATGGCCGCAGCTCGCTTGCCTGCGCGCTCTGATCCTGTAAATAACCAATTCTTCCTACCCAAAGCGATGGGCCGTATGGCGTTCTCCACCGGGTTGTTGTCGATGGGTAGATCGCCCCGCGTAGCGTAGCGACTCATCGCCTCCCAGCGCTTGAGGCTGTAATCGAGCGCGCGCGCTGTGCCGGTGCCATCGGCCACACTCACTCGCGTGTGGATCATCCACTCGCGTAAGTGTGCGAGCAGGGGCCGGGCATACTTCTCCCGCAGCCCCGCCCGCTCAGTGGTACTGAGGTCCTTGGCCTGTGCCTCGATCTGGTAGAGCTGCCCAATGCGCACCCGCGCCTGCTCGGCGATCGGCGAGGGGTTCGCCGCCTGGATCTCGAAGAACTTCCTCCTCGCATGGGCTAGGCATGCCAATTCGATCACGCCGTTTTCGAAGAGCGCTTTGTAGCCCCCGAAATCATCGACCATGAGGTGCCCCTCCCAGCCCGCCAGGAAGGTGCGCGCATGCACGCCTGCGCGAGTGGGCTGGTAGTCAAACACCACCAAGGGAGGGCCGGTATCCAGCACATTGCTGAGATAGGCCCATAAGTAGGCACGCTTGGTCTTGCCCGCCCCCGGATCTAACTGCGCCACCGGGGTCTCATCGGCATGCAAGATCAAGCGCTCCTTGAGCAGTTCAGCCAGTCGATCCGCCAAAGGCTCTAGAGCCACCCCGATCCGCCCCACCCACTGCGCCAGTGTCACCCGCGTGAGCGCCACACCTTGGCGCCCCGCGATCTGCTCCAAGCGATACAGCGGCAGATGATCCAAGTATTTGCTGATGATCACCCACACGAACAAGCCCACCGCGGCTAAGCCCCCATCGATGATCGCAGGGGCGACCGGGGCCGCACTGATCGTATCGCAGGCGCGGCAGGCGTACTGTGGGCGAATGTGCCGATTGACGAAGAACCGCGCGGGCTCCATGTCGAGCTTCTCACTGATGTCCTCACCGATCTGAGTCAGCGCTCCGCCGCAACGCCCACAGGCGCACGATTCGGGTTCGTGACGGTACTCGATGCGCGGCAGATGACCGGGTAGTGCTTGGCGTCCCGGGTGGGCGCGCTTTCGGGGCCGTGTTGGCGCCTCGACGGGCGTAGGGTTGAGTTGCTCGAGTTTGGCTTGTGCGGCTTCGATGTCCGCACTGAAGGTCTCTTGGAACAAGTCCCACTGTTCGGCCGAGAGCGCCTCGCTTCTCACCGCGTAGCGTATGCGGCGCAAGTGCGCCACCTCCAGCGTGAGTGCTTGGATCTTCAGATCTCGGGCTTTGAGGATTTGTTCTTGCTGATCGGCTTGCCGTGACTTCTCGACCAACTGCGCACTCAGGCGTTGCGCCTCGTGCGCACTATCTTCGGCTTGCCGATGCAACCTCGACACCGTGTCATTGACCCAGCGCACCAGATCAGGCGGCATGTCGAATCGGGTCAGCTCAGCACTCAAATTCATGCGCAAATTCTATCGGCATACGCTCGGCAATCAAAGCGTTTGCAAGCCATTGGAGAGAAATATTTTGCGACGAAATTCCAGAAACTATTTCCTGATGCTCGCCCCGCAATCTTCATTGCATTGGCTCCTGGGGTGCTCGACGAATTCCCAGTGATCCCTTTGCTCATTTCGCTTCCCATCACCACGGCTTGACTCACATCCGCCAGTGCTGCGGTGCCACCGCCTCTAGTCGCTGCCAGTCCACCCCGGTGATCAGCCACGCCCACACCAGTTCGCTCACACTACACACCGCCTGCGCCGAACTGGGCCACACGAACACTCCCCGATGCAAGCGCCGCTGGCATAACCACACCCCCGTGCCGTCCCACACCACCAGCTTCAGTCGCGTCCCACGCCGATTGCGAAACGCGTACGCACTCCCATCGCACGGCGCGCCCCCCAACGCCTCCTGAACCCGCAGCGACAGCCCGTCAATCCCCGCCCTCATGTCGATGGGCTGAACCGCCAACCACACCTCCTTCACCCCAGAGATCATCGTAGCCCTTCCAGTACCTCGGCCAGATACACCGCCGGGGGCGCAGATGAGAACTCCACCGCCCATCCATTCGGTCCCCGCAGCACGCACCCGTGCACCGCCACCCTCGGCTCAACTTGTACCGGCACCAAATTCAGCGCGCCGGCCTTCTTCCGGCTTGCCTTCTTATCGCCCGCCTCCTTGCCAATCCGCCAGCTCCAGTACCTCAGGCTTCCCTGACTTATACCCTGGCGCGCACCGTACTGCATTTGTGTCAAACCGCTCTCGCGCCATGCACGGATGTGATCGACCCAGAATTTCTCTCGATGTTGATTCAACCTCATCGTGCCCTCCGCAGAAAACCGCAGAGTGCTCCCCGTCAAAAACAATAGCGAGGTGGCCAGGTTAGACGCTTACGGTGGTACGCCGCTTTGCGGGAGATCAACGGCAAGGTGGATGCGGTGCTCGCGGTGGACGATTCGGGAGTGGAGCTTGCGGCGCTGCTTGCCGTCGGCGTCGGGCTATACCTTCCGTCTCTTGCGCACGACTTCTCCGGGCAGCAGCGCCCGTACGGCC
>JBKKAO010000407.1:0-3868 GCA_046714645.1 Burkholderiales bacterium
GCGCAAGGCGTGGATCGAGCCCGAGCTCGCCGCTCGCAAGGCCATGTCCTTCTTCGAGGTGTTTTACGACATCTACTCCGCCATAGAGAAGGACGGCGAGGAACTGGAACTGCTCGTCGCCGATGGGCACCTCCTGTGGCAGACCACCTCGGGCATCGACGGCCCAGTCGCGGTGCATCATCCGATCCTGCTCAAGCGCGTGGAGCTTCGATTCGATCCCAACGTCCCCGAATTCACGATCCACGAAACCGACCGGGAGCCCGAGATCTACGGCAGCCTGTTCGTTGATCTGCAAGATATTGCCCCGGCCGCGATCGGCAAACGGAAGACCGAACTGGAGAACGTGGGCTATCACCCTCTGGGCTTCGACGATACCGCAGCCTTCTTGCGAGCCTTCATCCAGACGGTCTCGCCGCTAAAGGGCGAGTACCTTGACGAACTGCCGCGTGGCAGTGCCACAGAGACGCCGCAGTTGTATCGGGATGCGGTACTGGTCCTCAGAAGGCGCCTTGCCGGCATAGCCAACGCAGTCGACGCCATCATTGACGATATCGACCATCAACGGGTCTTTCCATCGTCGCTGGCGCAAATCACTGGCACGATGACCGAATGGGAGAGTGCCGGCCTGGGTGACGGAAGCGGCGACGGCTCCGATAAGGGTGGAGAACCGCCTGGGGCAAGCTTCAACGACGACGACATACTTCTCGCCAAGGAGGCCAACGAAGAGCAGATGCACATCATCCGCCGGCTAGCGTAGCGGCTCGGTGATCGTCCAGGGTCCACCCGGTACTGGTAAAACCCACACCATCGGCAATTTGATCGGCCATCTGCTCGCACAAGGCAAATCCATCCTCGTCACCGCCCAGACCGCAAAGGCGCTGCGCGTTGTGCGCGACAAGGTCCCGGAACTGCTACAGCCTTTGGCGGTTTCGGTTCTCGGCAGCGACCAGGACGCCCGTCGGCAACTGGAATCCTCGATCAGTTCCATCACCGAACGTCTGACTGGTGACACGGCGGACGGCTTGCTACAAAAAGCGCAGCGCTTCGATGCCGATCGCAAAATTCTGTTAGCCCAGAAAAAGCAACTGACCCACAAGCTGCGGGAAGCACTCGAGAACGAGTACCGCGAGATCGTGGTCGGCGAACAGCGCTTTTCGCCTTCCGATGCTGCCCGCTATGTTTCGGCCAATAGGGAAACCCACGACTGGATACCAGCGCCGATCAAGCTTGCGGCAAATCTGAGCCTGTCGGAGCGGGAGCTAGTGCGGCTATATGCCCTCGGCACCTCCAATACCGCCGCGGAAGCGCAGGACGCCCGTCGTCCCTTGCCAGAACTGGCAACGCTGGCCTCTGAGCGGCAATTCCAGATCATGGTCTCGGAGTATCAGCACCTGACAACGACCGACCTGATGCCCGGAGCCGATCGCTGGCAGGCGTCGGAGCGTGCCAGCGCAACGCTGGAGAAGTTGGCCAACGACCTGGCCGCCGAGTTTTCCGACGACTTGCGTCGGCAGGCATGGCGACCCTACGCGATCATCGCTGGTATTCATGGTGGTATCGAACGCGAGGTCTGGGAACACCTAATCGCCAACATCGAAGCGGCCGCGAAAGCCAATTCGAAGCACGCACTGGTGCTTCACCATCGGCCGCGACTGTCCGAGGCGCTCTCGGTCCATAAGCAGCGGCAGATTACGGTTGAGATTTACGAACACATCGACGGTGGCGGGAAACTGGGCTTCCTGCAACTGGCGACCCGCTCCGAATGGCGGCAGTTCATCAAGACCACGTCCGTCACAGCAGGGCAACCCAACCATCGCGACCATTTCGAGGCCCTTCGGCATCTTGCCGAGCTCGAGCACCTGCGGTCCAGTCTGGAGCCACCCTGGAATTCGATGATCGGACAGTACATCCAGCAGCCATTCAACGACCTGGGTCCTGCGCCGGAACTCGCCTGCCGAGCACTGATTCCCGAGATTCGACGCTGTCTCGACTGGCATGCGTCGGTGTGGATACCGCTAGCCGTCCGGCTGAAGGCCGAAGGCTTGAAATTAGGTAATCTGATTTCATCGCTTCCTCGGGAAGCCAGCCAGATATCCGAATACCTCGTCATCGAGCGCCTGGCATCGACGATCCTGCCTCCGCTGCTGGGTATCGAGACGGGCCGGCGCAAGCTGCGCGAGTTCGAGGCCGGATTCTGTCGTCTTGCCAATCTCGCCACCCAGGTCGATCCGACCTCCCCCGACCGAGGATGTATCGGCCGCATAATCGCCGCCTTCCTGGCGAGGAGCGCAGAGTCCTACGCCGCGGCGCTGGAATACGCACGCCGTCTGCATGCCGTAAAACCCCTTGTGGCTGAACGGGATGCGCTAGCCAAGAAGCTCGGTCTGGTTGCTCCGGGTTGGGCGGAGCAGGTCATCCACCGCGTTCCCCCTCACCACGAGGGGGTGGTCCCCGGCGACGTCGCGATAGCTTGGACTTGGCGACAGTTGAACGACACGCTCGCCGAGCGCGACAAACTAGATGCCGACAAGCTGCAACGGCAGATCGACCGGACGCGCGACACGCTCCGACAAATTACTCAGTGGTTGATTGACGCCAAGGCATGGGGCAAGCAACTGGAGCGATTGCAAAGCGATCATTCGATCCGACAGGCACTGGTAGGCTGGCTCGATACAACCAAACGCCTCATCTCGACGCGCCAACTCGATAAGCGGCAGACGCTCCTCTCCGAAGCGCGCAAGCTCATGAAAAAATGCGCCGATGCGGTGCCGGTCTGGATCATGCCGATTTCGATCGTGGCCGAGAGCTTTGATCCGCGCATCACGCGATTTGACGTGGTGATCATTGACGAGGCCAGTCAAGCGGACTTGAATGCGCTGATCCCGCTGTACCTCGGCAAACAAGTAATTGTCGTTGGCGATCACGAACAGGTCACGCCGCTAGGGGTCGGCAAGGCACAAACGATTCTGGAGAACCTGCGCAAGTCGATGTTGCAGGACATCCCGAATTCGCATCTTTTCGACAATATGTCCTCTATCTACGACATTGGACGGCAGTCGTTCGGGGATGCTATCCGCTTGGTCGAGCATTTCCGCTGCGTGCCGGAGATCATCGCCTTCAGCAACCAGCTTTCCTATGGCGGGAAGATCAAGCCGCTCCGCGAATCGAATTCGACCGACATTAAGCCGGCATGCGTGGGGTGGCGGGTGGAAGGCATCCGCGATGGCGATACCAACAAGGCAGAGGCGCAGCGCATCATCGACACGATCAAGGCGATGATTCAACACCCAAAGTACGCCCGCAAAACCATTGGCGTCATCTCCATGCTGGGCGAAACGCAGGCGTTACTGATCCAGTCCATGCTGCACAGGGACATTCCGAGCATCGAGCTTGAGAAGCGTCGTATCCAGGCGGGTATTTCTGGAGAGTTCCAGGGTGACGAGCGCGACATCATGTTCCTGTCGATGGTCGATAGCGCCTCCGCCGAAGGCCCGCTTCGCGCCACGGGCGAAGGCGCTTTCGAATCGAACAAGAAGCGCTACAACGTCGCCGCCAGCCGCGCCCGCGATCAGTTGTGGGTGATGCATTCGTTCGATCCAGATTTACACCTCAAAACCACGGACATTCGGCTCAAACTCCTTCAGCACATCCGTGACCCGTTGGCTTCTCTGCGAGTTTTTAATCAGGAAGTAGGCAAGACCGAGTCACGTTTCGAGCGCGAAGTGCTCAAGCTTCTGACCGACGCCGGTTACCGGGTCAAGTCGCAATGGCAGGTGGGCTACTACCGGATCGATATGGTGATCGAGGGCGGAGGCAAGCGCCTAGCCCTGGAGTGTGACGGGGATCGCTACCATCCGATGGAGAAACT
>JBKKAO010000408.1:0-14687 GCA_046714645.1 Burkholderiales bacterium
GTGTACAAGGTCGCGCCTTGGTATAGCCCCAAGCCGAGGATCAATACCATGCCGTAGATATGAAAGAAGGGCAGCGTGGCAAGTATGCGGTCCGGCTCTCCGATCATTGCGAAGGGCGCGCTCTGGCAAATGTTCGCCGTAAGGCTGTAGTGCGTGAGCATCACACCTTTGGATTTTCCCGTGGTACCCGAAGAAAACGGGATCGCCGCCAGATCACGGCGCACATCCAAAGCCACATCGAGAGCACTCGGATTGGCCTCGAGCAAGTCGTCAAACGCTGTAGCACCTTGGGCGGTCCCGATGACGAAGATCTCCTTCACGGATGACTTACCCGCGGCCTCGTCCGCCCTTTCCACCAGCGCTGGGACGGTCAGAAGAAATTTTGCCCCGGAGTCGTTCAGTTGATGGGCGAGTTCGTCCGCCGTGTACAGGGGTTAATCGTCGCGCTCGCTCCCCCTGCGGCGGCCACGCCCAGAAAGGCCACCGCATAGTCGGGCACGTTGGGACAATAGATGGCCAACACATCGCCCTTACGAAATCCGCGCTTGGCTAATCCCGAGGCAAGTTGCTTTACGCGCCAGGCCAACTGGCCGTAGGTGAGGGTATATCCGGTAGTGATATCGACAATCGCCGGTTTCTCCGCCAGCACCGCGGCTTTGTGCAAGACGAACTGGCCCAATGGTATCTCTGGAATGGAGACATCGGGGAAGGGGCTTCGGATGATCATGCTTAGACTTCTGGGGGCCGCAATGGCGAAGGATGCTAGCGCATCACGAGGCGTTGATGAAGGAGCTACACTACCGTCGTAACGTCGCTGCACTTCAGAATGATCCGCCCGCCCATTAAAGTAGAAGAACGGAAATCAGGGACCCATGGACAAAGAACTCGCTTACTCCTCAGCCAAGAAGCTCGCCGCACGCCTTCGGCGGCGCAGCATCGGATGCCTAGAGTTACTCGATTTTTATCTTGGCCGAATACAGCGCTACAACCCGGCGCTCAATGCCATCATCGCGATGGACATCGACGGGGCGCGCAAACGCGCGAAGGCGGCGGATCGCGCCCTGCGCAGTGGCAAAGTATGGGGGCCGCTGCACGGGGTGCCCATGACCATCAAGGAGTCCTTCGATGTGGCAGGCATGGCCACCACCTGGGGACTGATTCAGCACAAATACAACATCGCCGGCAGGAACGCCCTCGCGGTGGACCGGCTCAACGCGGCGGGCGCGGTGCTCTTCGGTAAGACCAATGTGCCGGTGATGTTGGCCGATTGGCAGACCTTCAATCCGATCTATGGCACCACCAACAATCCCTGGGATCTGACGCGCACGCCTGGGGGCTCATCGGGGGGCGCGGCGGCCGCGCTGGCGGCAGGCCTAACCGGCTTGGAAGTCGGTAGCGACATTGGTGCTTCCATTCGAAATCCCGCGCACTACTGTGGAGTCTATGGGCATAAGCCCACTTTCGACGTGTGCTCCACCGCGGGACAAAGCTTGCCCGGCGTGCGGACGAACAAAGACATTAATGTGGTCGGCCCCATGGCGCGGCACGCGGAGGATCTTGCCTTGGCGTTGGACGTGATCGCCGGACCCAACGATACCGACGCACGTGCATGGCATCTGAAACTGCCGAAACCGAAAAAGACCCGCTTGCGCGATTTTCGAGTAGGGGTGTTGCTCACAGCGGATACCGCGGAAGTGGATGAGGGTGTTCAGTGTCTTCTGAGGAAACTCGCCGGGTTTCTCGCCCGGTCGGGAACAAAGGTAAGCGACAGGGCATTGCCAAAGATCGATCTCGCCGCGGCCCATCGCGCATTCATTCAGTTGCTTCGGGCCGCCACCTCACACTCCACGAGCGATGAGGCGTTCGCGCAAGCACAAATCGCGTCGCGCAATTCCAATCTCGATAACGACGATTACTATCAATGGATGGTTATCGCACAAGCCATGCATCATCGCGATTGGCATGCTTGGAACGAGCAGCGCCACCAGCTCGCAGCGGCTTGGGAAGAATACTTTGAACAATACGATTTGCTGCTGTGTCCCGCCGCTGCGACAACCGCTTTCCTTCACAACCAAAAAGGCGAACGCTGGGAACGGATGATCACGGTCAACGGCAAGCTACAGCCCAGCACCACGCAGATGTTCTGGGCGGGATTTTCGGGGATGGCCTATCTTCCTTCCACGGTTGCGCCCATCGGCCTCGCGGACGACGGCCTGCCCGCGGGGGTGCAAATCGTCGGGCCGCGATTCGGCGATCACACCTGCATCGCCTTCGCGGAGTTGCTGGAGAGGGAGTACTACCCATTCACAGCACCTTCGGGTTTTATCTAGCCGGCGCTTCTCTCAACGGCGCGCGATGGCTGAGTTTGCTTTTCTGTTGAAGAAGCTCGTTTCCAGTCTGCTTCTACCTCCCGTGGCGCCCGTTTTACTAGTGCTCCTTGGGCTCATGCTGCGAAGAAAACGGGGCGGTACCAGTTTGATCGCCACGGGTCTTGTCGCGGTCGTAATGCTGTCCACGAACGCGGTGTCGAGTGCTCTGCTAAGAAGCCTGCAAGTATCACCGGCACTTACTCCGGTGAACCTCCCATCGGCCGGCGCCATTGTGGTGCTGGCGGGCGGCCTTCGCGAGGCAGCGGCGGAGTACGGCTCGGACCAACTCAATTACTTCACGCTGGAGCGCTTGCGATATGGGGCGTGGCTCGCCAAACGCACGGGCTTGCCGATTCTGGTGAGCGGAGGTTACAAGTACAACGGCCCCACCGAGGCACAGGTCATGGCGCAGACCCTAAGTGAGGAATATGGACTATCGGCTCGCTGGGTGGAGTCGCGATCGCGCGACACGGCGGACAACGCCACTTACTCCGCGGCGATGCTGCGCCAGGCCAAGATCTCGCGCGTGCTGCTCGTCACCCATGCGTGGCACATGCGCCGCGCCATGGCGGAATTCAAGGCGGTGAATCTCGATCCGGTTGCCGCACCTACCCTGTTTGTCCGCGAGACCGGCAATCTAGAGTTCGAGGATTTTCTTCCTAACTCACGGGCCTACTTCAATAGTGCGTTCGCACTGCACGAATGGTTGGGAATTTCGTGGGCAAGTCTTGCAGGACGGACAACTGCGCTAGATTTGGACCCTCACCTCACCGAGTACCGGTAGCCACTTTCATCGTCAACTGGATCACATCCAGAGTGGATGTGTTCGGGCGCCGCTACACGGTGATTTCTAACCTCGTTCAAACCAACCTCATTCCCTATCCAGACCCTTGAGCATCGCCGGGAAGACGCTCTCGCATCTCGGCAGCCATGTGCAATGCACTTTGATAAGAGCAACTCGCGAACTTCTGTCCGGCTGCGGATTCTACTGTTCACGACTTACCAAGGATTGAGGCTTAAACTGACAGCTTGAATTTAAGCATGAACCCCGGCGCGAACCGCTGCTCTCTCCTACCTCACTTTGGAATCCCTGTGCGATCCTTGGCCTACCTCGGGATTTTGGCGCTAGCGCTCTGGGCCGGTCCCAACGCTGCCCAGTGGGTGTCACAACCCCACTCCAGCGCCCGGCTCATCTCGGAATATCACGAGATCGTCCCCGGCCAGGCAGCCACGCTGGGTCTGCATCTGAAGCTCGAACCGGGTTGGCATGTGTACTGGAAGAATCCCGGTGACTCGGGCATGGCAACGGGCGTCTCGTGGATCCTGCCCGAAGGCTTTTCCGCCGGCCCGATTCAGTGGCCAGTTCCGCGTCGCATCGACGCGGGGCCGCTCACGAGTTACGGCTACGACCAAGAGGTGCTATTGCTCACCAGCGTTTCGGTGCCCGGGCCCCTTAAGGAACGCGGGGTCACCTTCACGGCTCAGGCAGATTGGTTGGTGTGTAAGGAGATCTGCATTCCCGCCAGCGCGAAGCTCGCGCTGGTCTTGCCCGTGTCAACGCAGCGAACGCGGAACGAAATGGTGGCGGGGCTGTTCGAGGACACAAAGCGAAGCGTGCCCCGGCCCTTGGCCGGATGGGAAGCCCGGGCGGTGAAGAGCGGATCTGAAATTTCTCTCACTTTAACTCCCGCGGCGGGCGCCACTGGCCCCTTGAATGCACTGGCCTTCTATCCCGGCCGGGAAGGGGATATCGTTGATTCCTCGGAGCAAGTGTTCGAGCGAACAGATGCAGGTTACAAACTCCTGTTGAAGAGCGCGGACACGGCCCTTGCGAAACTCTCGGGAGTGCTCGCGGCGGACCCAGGTTTCGGCGACATCCGCAACGCCCTGGTCGAAGTACCCGTGACCCCCGCACCGCCCGCATCACGCACGGACATCACGTTTGTGGCCGCCATCGCGTTCGCCCTTGCCGGGGGCTTGATTCTCAACCTCATGCCCTGCGTGTTTCCGGTATTGGCCATCAAGATTCTGGGCGTGGTGGCGCGCGCTCATGGACACTCGTGGAAGCTCAAGGAACATGCTGTGCTGTTCGCCGTGGGCGTGTTGGTATCGTTTTTGGCTATCGCCGGTGTGCTACTCGCACTCAGGGCACAGGGTGCGGCCCTGGGTTGGGGCTTCCAACTTCAGTCACCCGTGGTAGTGATGGGATTGGCGCTCTTGTTTTTCGTCCTGGGCTTGAACTTGAGCGGGGTGTTCCAGTTTGGAGCGCGGTTGCAATCCGTAACGGGAAACGTCCGGCTGAAGAGCGAGCGCTTGGACGCGCTGGCTTCGGGCTTGCTCGCGACCTTGGTGGCCACGCCTTGCACGGCGCCCTTCATGGGCGCGGCGCTGGGATACGCGGTGACGCAACCCGCGGCGCAGGCACTCACCGTATTTTCCGCTATCGCCCTAGGCATGGCATTGCCCTATGTGATGTTGTGCTTCTTTCCCGGTGCGCTGCGCAAACTGCCACGGCCCGGACCCTGGATGGAAACGCTCAAACAGTTTCTCGCCTTTCCCCTCTACGCCACGGTGGTGTGGCTGGTGTGGGTGTTGGGCCGGCAGACCGGCATCGACGGCGCCGCGAAACTCCTGCTCGCGCTGTTGGTGGTGGCCTGCGCGCTGTGGTTATGGGAACGTGGGCGCGCGGTGTATCGAGTGGGGGCCTGCGCCGGTTTGATCGCGGCGGCGATGATCGCTTGGCCGCGGGGGGCCGGCGACACGCAAGCGTGGCTACCCTGGTCCGAAACCGCCGTGCAAGCCGCACTCGATGCCGGCCGGCCTGCCTTTGTGGATTTCACCGCGGCGTGGTGCGTGAGCTGCCAGCTGAATAAGCAACTCGTACTAGGAACGGACCGGGTTTCGCGCCGGTTCGCGCAATCTCAAGTCCTGCGCCTGCGCGCGGACTGGACCAACAAGGACCCGAGCATTACCACGGCGCTGGCACGGCTGGGCCGCAACGGCGTGCCAGTCTATGCACTGTACACACCGGGCCAAGCGGAACCAAAACTATTGCCCGAGATTCTTACCACGAGCATCGTTCTAGATGCGCTGGCCCAGTTGCCCGTTACCGTATCAAACGCCAACACGGTCTTACCACCACAAAGGAGCAGCCGATGAAACACATGATTCTTTCCCTCGTGATCTTTTCGCTCACCACCTTCTCCGGCTTGGCACGTGCCAATATTTCCGCGGGACAGATGGCTCCTGATTTCGCGCTCACAGACATCAACGGCAAGCCGCAAAAACTATCGGCCTACAAAGGAAAGTACGTGGTGCTCGAGTGGTTCAACTCGGAGTGCCCCTTCGTCCAGAAGCATTACGAAAGCGGCAATATGCAATCGCTGCAAAAAAAATTCGCCAGCAAGGACGTGGTGTGGCTCACCATCAATTCGACCAATCCGAATTCAAGTAACTACCGCGACCTTGCTCGCTCGCGGGAGATCGCGAAGAGTTGGAAGATACACTCCGCCGCGCTTATGCTCGATGGGGATGGAAAGGTGGGTAGGATGTTCGGCGCCACCGCGACGCCACACATGTGGGTGATCGAACCCAGCGGAAAAGTGATTTTCGCCGGCGCCATCGATGACAAGGCCACTTACCGGCAGGAAGACGTGAAAACCGCCAAGAACTTTGTGGCCTCCGCCCTGGAAGACGGCATGGCCGGACGCGCCGTCGCTGTGGCCGCCGCGCCGGCCTATGGGTGTTCCATCAAGTATTAGCCCAACTCGCCCACGCCGGGCTAAAATTCGCGGGAATGCGGGAGGCCACAGCGATGTGGCCTTCTGCTTTTCTTGTGCGCTTATGCGCGGTACCACGGAGATAAAGATGAACGACTACAGCTTGCGATCCCTCATGGAAATCACCGCCCGTCCCCCGCAGGTCTTCGTGCGCGGCTCGGGGTCTTACCTCTGGGATCACGAGGGGCGCCGCTACTTGGACTACGTGCAAGGCTGGGCGGCAAATTGTCTCGGGCATTCGCCCAAGGTAGTAGCCGATGCGCTGAGCCAGCAAGCTGCAACCTTGATCAATCCCAGCCCCGCCTACTACAACGATGCCAGCGCCCGCCTCGCCAACGCATTGACGGAGTCGAGTTGCTTCGGCCAGGTTTTCTTCGCCAGCAGCGGCGCTGAAGCCAACGAAGGCGCCATCAAGCTCGCGCGCAAGTTCGGGGCGAAGCATCGCAAGGGCGCCTACGAGATCATCACTTTCGAGGGCTCCTTTCACGGACGCACCTTGGCGACCATGTCGGCATCGGGCAAGAAGGCCTTCGAGGTTTTGTTCGAGCCCAAGGTGCCGGGGTTTCCCAAGGCCATTCTGAACGACCTCAACTCGGTGAAGACCTTGATTTCAGACAAGACCGTCGCCGTCATGTTAGAGCCCATTCAAGGCGAGGCCGGCGTGCTCCCCGCCACCGATGAGTTCATGCGCGAGCTACGCAAGCTCACCCAAGAGCGCGGGTTGTTGCTGATCGCCGATGAGATTCAGACCGGTTTCGGGCGCACGGGAAAACTCTACGGTTACGAGCATAGCGGCATCGAACCGGACATCATGACGCTTGGCAAGGGGATCGGTGGCGGCGTGCCGCTAGCAGCCTTGCTGGCGAAGGACGGCGTTGCATGCTTTGAGCACGGCGACCAAGGCGGCACCTACTGCGGAAATCCCTTGATGACCGCGGTGGGACTGGCGGTGTTGAAGGAGGTGGGCAAGCCCGAATTCCTAAAGGAGACTACTTCGCTTGGAAGCTACTTCACCGATCAATTGAAAGCGCTCTCGGCGGCCATGGGTCTGGGAAGCGTGCGAGGACGCGGGCTGCTTCTGGCCTTGGAGCTAGGACGTGATATCGGATCGGAGGTGGTGGCCAGGGCGCGCGATCTGGGGCTGCTGATCAACTCACCACGGCCGGCAACGCTGCGTTTCATGCCCGCGCTCAATCTCGCCCGGACTGAGATCGACGAAGGCATGGCCATACTCAAGCGCGCTTTGGGCTAGCCTTCACGGTTGGCGGTTGACGGTCTAATCGTAGGGGATGTACTCGCTCCTGTAGTCCTCAGGCACGCGCTCCTGGCGGTAGCGAATCACGTAGGACTCGGAAAGATAGCGATAGGTGCAGTCTAGATTGCAGCGCTGAGTGACTTCCAAGGCGACGCAACCGATGTTCACGCGCCGCCTCCATGGCTGTACATCGCTGCGCCGGTGTGGCGGCGGGCTTCCAATGGGTGATTTCCGTAGAGGTTAGGTACAAACAGAAGGCCGGACGCATCCCGATGAAGACAACACTTCAACACTTCAGCTGGCCCCAATTCCACCAGAGTTTATGGTTATTATTGTTTCCCTACCCAACACCAAGAACGTGAGCGCCATGCAAGCATTTAGACTGGACGGAAAAGTTGCTATTGTCACGGGATCGAGCCGCGGTATCGGCCGGTCCATCGCGGAACATCTTGCCGAAGCAGGCGCGAAGGTCGTGGTGTCAAGCCGCAAGGTAGCCGCCTGCGATGAGGTGGTGGCCGCCATTCGGGCAAAGGGGGAACAAGCGATCGCGATTCCCGCCAACATCGGCGAGCGGGCGCAATTGGAATCTCTGGTGGGCGGCACGCGTAAGCAATGGGGCCAAGTGGATATTCTAGTGTGCAACGCGGCGTCGAATCCCTATTACGGACCCATGGCCAAGCTACCGGACGATGCCTTCAACAAGATCCTGCAAAACAATATCGTGAGCAATCTCTGGCTCGCGAACTTGGTGCTTCCCGAAATGGCGCAGCGGCGCGAGGGTGCACTGATCATCGTTTCCTCCATCGGCGGCCTCAAGGGCAGTCCGGTATTGGGGGCTTACTGTGTGTCCAAGGCGGCGGATATGCAGCTCGCGCGCAATCTGGCGGTGGAGTGGGGAAAGCACAATGTTCGCGTTAACTGCATCGCGCCGGGGCTGGTGAAAACGGACTTTGCCCGCGCGCTGTGGGACAATCCAGCCCACTTGCAACAGGTATTAGCCACGACCCCGCTCGGGCGCATTGGCGAACCCGAGGACATTGGCGCCATCGCGGTATTTCTTGCCTCGAAGGCGGCAGCGTTTATCACAGGGCAAACCATCATCGCCGACGGCGGCGTCACCATCGCGGGTTGAACATGTCTACCACGAGTTCCATTGAGCGGCTGCAGCGCCAGACTGACTGGCTACTCAATCATCCGTTTCATCGTTTCGCGGGTCTCGAACTGGTCTTTCAGGAGCCTGGGCGGGCGTGGTGCCGTTTCACCGTCGAGGAAAACGCCATCAACCCCTCCGGCATGCTCCACGCGGGACTGCTCTACGGCTATATGGACACAGCCGCCTACTTCTCCGTACTGCCCATGCTGGAAGAGGGTGAGCAAGCCACCACCATCGACTTGCACGCCAGTATTATTCGCGTGGCGCCGCTGGGTTCCAGCATTGGATTACGGGCCGAAGTGATTCGCCGCGGCGCCAGTGTCGCCTTCGTGCGCTGCGAGGCCCACGGCGTGGAAGACGGAATGGGGTTGATCGCCTCCGCCACGGTGACGATGGCGATCACCAAACCCAGGATTTGAAGCCGGTTATCGAATGGCCGCCGGCGCCACCGTCGAGCCGGTTCCGCCTTTCATCTTGAGCGGCTGCACCACGAAGGCGAATTCGTAGATCTTCTTCGCCGCCAGTTCGTCGAGCTTCATGTTCTCAAGCAAGAAAATCCCGTTGATGACCAGCGCGATCTGGTGCACGGGCAGGCTAAGGCTCTTATCGGGATTAGGCGCCACTTCCACGCCGTAGGTATCGGCTCCGAACAGCATCACATCGTGTTTGGCCAACCACTGCGCCGCCGGTGCGCCAATGCCGGGAGGGTTGCCGTTGTACTTGGCGTTATCCACGCCCCAAAGCTTGCCCCAGCCCGAGTGAATGAGCACCGCGTCGCCGGGTTCCAGCTTGAGTCCTTCCCGGCTCAGCGCGGCCTCAAGATCCTCCACCGTGATCTCATATCCCGCCGGTAGCGCCTCGGTGCCCTTGGCCGCCGCCACATCGATCATCACACCTCGCGTATAGAGCATGCCGATTTTGTCCACGCCAAGCTTGGTAAAGCCGTTGCGCGTGGCCACCTCGTCGGACTTAATGCAGTTGTACAGCAGTCCGTCGATACCTTGGTGGGAGAACATGTCGAATTGGGTACCGACTTGGCCCAGTTCAGTCATCACCAGCTCTTCGTTACTCATGCGCTTGTTGGTGCCCAGTGGAGGGCCGGTGCGCTTGGTGTGGATTTCGAAGCGCCGCGTTCCGAAGAATGGCATGTCGGATGAGAGCACGCGGCCCAGTTCAATCACCTCACCCGTCTTGATCAAGCGGCTCGCTCGCAAGATAGTCGCGGGATTCATATGATTGGCCGCGCCACGCTCGTCGTTGGCGCCCCATTTGGAAGGGCAACGCTGCTCCGGTGAAGGCGGTGACCAACTCTGTGCCGCAGCCCTATGAGAGATTTGCGCCGCCAGCGCCATTAAGATCCAGTGAATGGGTTTCATGCTTCTCCTCCGTTAAATAGATTAAGAAAAATTAGATTCGCTTCTGGGTACGATCGCCCGTGGGCTTGATCATGGCGCTCAGTAACATCGTGCACACGGACACAAATACCGACACGGCGGGCGTGTGCCCAAAAACCGCCGAGATGCATGCCGCTTACATCCAATTCGACATGGGCCGATGTTAGCACCCGGCTAAATTTGGCTGGATATCCCATCCCTCGATGCCCGCAAGACCGCCCAAAGGCTTGCTCCTGAAGGATTGACACCTAATTTCAAGTGATTGTTTATTCTCGCGATCCCATGAAGTTAGACCACTTGCTGCCGATATGAGACCAGCAATACTTCATGAGGGTGTGAGTGAGGGTACCGGCAAAGGAGAAGAAGTCCCCGCGTGCGATGAGGTGGGTTGCCGCGGCGTTGCTGTCCTTGGCGACATGCGCGGCCCATGCGGATATTTATCGGTACTACGACGAAAACGGCGTCCTGCATTTCACGGACACACCCCCCGATAATCGGTACAAGCTCTATCTCGCAACGAAGAAGACGCCGCCGGCACTTAGCGCGGCGCTAGACTCGGGCCGGTACAAACGAATCCCGGAAAAGCGCCGTATTCTGTACCACGATCACATTGTGGCCGCGGCTAAAACTTTCGCCCTCGAACCCGAGTTGCTGCACGCTGTAATTTCCGCCGAATCGGCCTACAACCCTTTGGCGCGATCTTCCAAGGGCGCACGCGGGCTCATGCAACTCATGCCGGACACCGCCAAGCGCTACGGTGTACAAAACTCCTTCGACCCCGCACAGAACATCGGCGGTGGCGCGGCCTATCTCAAAGACTTGCTGGTCATGTTCGGCAACGACATGCAACTCGCGGTGGCCGCCTACAACGCCGGCGAAGGAAAGGTGATGAAGTATGGGTACAAGGTGCCACCCTACCGCGAGACCATGCTCTACGTGCCAAAGGTAATGAGTTACTACAAACAGTACAAAGGCTCGCTGTAGGTCTTCCCCTTAAGGAAGCGGACCGCGAGCGTCCGGCTTTGAGATTATCGATCAGCTCCGGCCCTCCGCGACCGTTGAAGACAGCGAGCTTTCCCTCGGCGGCTTCGATCATGGCTCGGATGGTGAGCATCGAGCCCTCACCCTTGAGCACGCTAAAGTTGGAGTGTTGGCCGGCCAGGCGTCGGATGGATTCTGGGCCCACAAGCCCACGCCAAGGTACTCTGGCGCGTTCTGTATCCCCACAGGCAGGTTCACGCGCGACATCACGCCGCCAAAAAAAGTCCTCGTAGTAGGACTCGGGGAGTCCGCGTTGGGCCCGGTGATTACATCTCGGGTGATTGGGACGGTGTTGTCGTCGTGCCTCAAGAGGTGGCGAGCCATGTGGTGGAACTGATCAAGCAATACGACGACAAAGAAAGCAAGGTGCTGGAGATCATCAACGAAACCAAATCCATGCAAAAGGCACTGGAGCGTTACAACCGATACTGAGGAGACTGCGATGGAAAATTTACCATATACCTCAAGGCGCCGCTGGCTTGCAACGGCAGCAGGGCTGGGCACCGGGGCGATCGCCTTTCCTCTACTCGCGGCAGCGCAACGGATAGCCACTCCACGTCAAGCCATGGGTCCGTTTTATCCCCTAACCTTGCCCTTGGATCAAGACAACGATCTGGTCACGGTCAGCGGCCGAACTGGTCGCGCGGCCGGTCATCTGCTCGATGTCGCGGGGCAAGTGCTCGATGAGAAGGGGCAGCCCCTTCCTGGATTACTGTTGGAGATTTGGCAGGTTAACGGCTACGGCCGCTACCATCACCCCGATGACGATCAGGACAAACCCATCGATCCTAACTTTCAAGGCTATGGAAAGACCGTGACCACGGTGGACGGTAGCTATCGATTTCGTACGGTGAAGCCGGTCGCGTACCCGGGACGGGCGCCTCATATCCATTTCGCGCTTTCAAGTCAAAGCTTTGCCAAGTTCTACACGCAGATGTACGTCGCGGGCGCGCCGGAGAATGACGCTGACTTTCTATTGAGCCGCCTCAACCAGCACGCGCAGGACGCGTTAGTCATCCCGTTGCTGCCATCGCCTGGCGGGGGCGATGGTCTTGCCGGACGTTTCGATATTGTTCTTGGAAAAACAACACTTTCGAGACGGCCTTAAGTCTCGCTTTGCATTCGAAAAAAAGTTCTTGCTGACCTCCACCATCCTGGGAGTAACATATTTATGACGGGGTTGTTCTTACCCCGCCTCGGGAGAAGTATCTTGTATCTTTCTTATAAGTATCTTATGACGGAGCTCACGGAGGCAGAGATGATGGTAGTGCCAGACGAGATTGCTACACTCAAGATAGAACACCGGGACTTGGATGAGATCATAAATCGTCTCGCCGATAATCCAGTACAAGACGATCTACAGCTACGCCGCTTAAAACGGCGAAAGCTCCTTCTCAAGGATCAAATCACCCTGCTCGAGCGGCAACTCGTTCCAGACGTACCGGCCTGACCTGCCGACCGGGTGTTCGCCCGGTGCGCACGACTCGGTTGAAGCACGGAGGCCATCGAACGCTCGTACTCCCATCAGGATACGCCGCTTAGGCGGCCTTCGAGTTTGGTTTAAACACGGCGAGACACTATGATGACCTCTATTCGCTCCGGCCTTGTTTGGGCATTCCTGCTAGTTATGGCGGGCGGTTGCCACACCATGTCTCAGCGAGCGCTCGTAACGCTTAGCGACGTCGTGAAATTGAGCAAGGAAGGTAACTCGCCCAGCACGATCATCGCGAGCCTAGAGCAGCATCGCGTTCAACTAGAGTTCACGGGATCTCAGTTTGCCAAGCTCAAGGAGCAAGGCGTAGCCGACGAGGTGCTTGACTATCTTTTGAACGCCTACGCCCATCGCCTGCGCTACGAAACCCGCCTACACTCGGAGCCCGTTTGGTGGTATCACCCGTTTTATTGGCATCCGCGCGTCATCGTTGTGGATCGTCCGGCGCGATAGCGCGGGCTTTGAGAGCGTGATGTCCCGGCGCACCTATGATCTACTAGCGGAGCCAGAAACCCTGCGCCTGGGAGCCAGTCTCGCGCCTCAACTGCGCCGCGGCACCAAGCTCTATCTCTCCGGAGACCTCGGCGCCGGTAAAACCACCTTAGTGCGGGGTCTCTTGCGCGCTTTGGGACATGAGGGGCCAGTCAAGAGTCCGACCTACACGCTGGTTAAACTTTATGAGCTTTCTAGATTACACTTACATCACTTTGATTTCTATAGATTGAGTCACTCGGAAGAATGGGGCGACGCAGGATTTCGCGAAGTATTCGGCTCGGACAGCATCTGCCTAGTGGAGTGGCCCGAAAAGGCCAGGCCCAGCCTGCCTCCACCGGATCTCCTGATCCGGCTCGAGCACTCGCCCACCGGGCGTATTGAGACCTTGACCGCCACGACGCCGATTGGGCTGTCGCTGCTTCTGCAGTGTCGAATCGACGCCGATTCGCAACCCTAGGGCGAAGACGACAGTTGGAGAGGCGAGTCTCGGCGAGTGCCAGGCAGGGTCTTTTCGCCCTCTGGATCCTTCTCTTGCTTTGTCTCGTGCCCGTGTTCGCTTCGGCTGCCGAGGTGCTAGCGACCCGGGTATGGCCGGCCCGGGAATACACGCGTGTCACCATTGAATCCGAGGAGACCATTGAGTTCGAGATGCGCTCGGTGGCCGATCCTCCTCGTGTGGTGGTCGATCTCAGCGGCATTTCGTTAACCCGCGCCCTCTCGGATCTTAGCTCCATGGTCGGAGCAACGGATCCGTTCATCTCTCACATACGTCTAGGGCGATACAAACCGCGGGTAACGCGTGTCGTATTCGATCTCAGGCAAGAGGTTAGCGCGCGGGCCTTCGTCATCAAGCCCGTGGGCGACTACCGCTACCGGTTGGTGATCGACCTTCACCCCGCACAACCCGCCGACCCTCTTACCTCGCTACTCAATGAGTTGGAGCGCTCGCCCGCTCCAGCCACCGATGAGGGGGCTCGCGCACCGGCACCCGCGGACCCGGGCCCAACGCGCAAGGAGCGCAAGCAAAAGAAGCACGTGAAGCTGGCGCGCCTAGTCACCATCGCCATCGATGCCGGTCACGGAGGCGAGGATCCAGGTGCCAAGGGCCGGTTAGGTACCTACGAGAAAGACATCACGCTCGCCATCGCGCGCCAACTGAAATCCAAGATCGACGAGCAACCCAACATGCGCGCAGTGCTTATCCGGGACGACGACTACTTCATCCCCCTCGGCGAGCGAGTCCACCGCGCCCGCCGCTTGCGAGCCGATTTATTCGTATCTATTCATGCCGACGCCTTTGTAAAGCCTCACGCACGCGGGTCGTCCGTTTTCGCGCTATCGGAGAAGGGGGCGACCTCCGCCGCCGCAAGGTGGCTAGCCAACCGGGAGAATCAGTCGGATCTCATCGGAGGGATCGATTTGGACATGGCGGATTCGCGCGTCAAACAAGTGCTCTTCGATCTATCTCAGACGGCGACGCTGAACGATAGCCTCAAGCTCGCACGCGCTGTGTTGCAAGAGATCGGTAACGTGAACACCCTTCACAAGCGCCAAGTTGAGCAAGCCGGATTTGCCGTTCTTAAAGCGCCAGACATTCCGTCCATTTTGGTCGAAACCGCCTTCATCACCAATCCAAGCGAAGAACAGCGCCTGCGTATGGAAAGTCACCGGATCGAAATGGCGGGTGCCATCTTGGAAGGGATCAAGCG